>JAILLM010000069.1 GCA_024693165.1 Bacilli bacterium
TCATTATCTTTCTTTAAATCTTCCAATGATGTTGAATCAATCATATTCTTGATATAAGGATAAGGATTAGATATTATTATGTGATTATAATCTTCAATATTATCATGTTTTACTTTTGTACCATTTATATCACTTGAAAAACAACCTAATAATACTTCATTGCCATTAAAAACAGCATATTGTTTACCTTCAATTTTATGTAAACAATCATTATTATAAGATAAAGTTATTTCAACAAAACCAGTTACACCATTAATTGCATTTTTGCATGCAGCAGGTAATGTAATAACTGAATAATTTTGATAACTCTCAAACTTAAATCCATGAGCATGTCCTTTTATCATTAAATGGTATTTTTCATCACCTAATTTTGGATAAATTCTTAGTTTTGAATTCTTATGTGCTAATACAATTGAAGAATTCTTAATATTAAATATATTGTTAAAATATGATGGTAAAACAATATTATGTCTTGCTTGAGTAATTACTTTTCTAGGGTCTACATAGTCATCTTTATAAATTGATTCATCATGATCTCCAAGTACACCATATGTAATAATATTATTATCAAAAGGATAAAAACCTAAGAATTCTTGAATTTGTTCCTCCCCAGGTTTTGCATATGTAGTGCTAGGTCCTATTTTCCCATCAAGAATATCTCCTGCCATAAAAATAGAATGAATTCCATTGTCTTTAGCATGTTGATATGCTTTTTCAACAATAATTCTTTTTTCTTGATTTGATGCTAAATGTAAGTCAGACATACATACAAAACTTATTCTTTTTTCATCTGGTTTAGTAATTATATCTATTTCTCTAGTTAAGTTCTTTTTATTATCTGCACCAAATTCATATTTGAATTGTCCGTCAGAATAGTAAGTTCTATGTAATGTATAACCATTATTTTCTAGTTTATTTATTTTTTCATAAAGGTTTAAATCATGCATTTTAAATTTAACTGCCATCTCTGATGCTAATAAACCTTGTTCAATTGCTTTTAATAATTCTTTCTTTTCCATAATTCCCCCACATAATTAATTGATATAATATCAAAAACTAGAATAATTGCAATAAAAAAATAGAAGTTTCCTTCTATTTTCTGAATTGAATTGTTTTAGCAACAATATCTTTTGCTGCTTCCTTACTAAATGGCTTTTGTAATAAGTCTACAATTTCATATTCAATTGTGATTTTATTAACAATATCAACATCATCTTCTCCTGAAATTACTGAGATTGGGATTGTTTTAAATAGATTGTTCTTTTTGAAATAATCTAATACTTTATATCCACTTGATATAGGCATTTTTAAATCTGTAAAACATCCAGCAATATCATTATGATCATTTTCTTCAAGAAGCTTAATTGTTTTGTCTCCATTGTGAGCAATTAATACATCATACTCGTCTTTAAATATTTTATATAAAAAGTTAGTTATAACAGGCGAATCATCTGCAACTATAATTTTCTTTTTACCATTATTTCCAGTAGATTCAATTAGAGTAACTATATATACAATTTTATAATCTCCGATTGAACTTACAAAAATTAGATCTTGACCATTACCTTTAGTATAAATACCTTTTTCTTTGCTTAGTATTTGTACTACTGTTTCATTATAGTTTGCAAGTATATTATTTATTTCTTTATATTCTTTTTTTATTCCAATAGTTGTCTTATTCCCTTTGTAGTTAATTGAATAAAGTGAATTATCGTCTTTATTAATTATATAAATATTTCTATAAAATTTAGCTATATCATTAGGTATAGTACTTACTATTTCTTTGATATCCATATTAACCACACCTAATTAATTACATTCCTAAATATTGTTTAACAACAGCAATAATTCTGTTTGCTTCTGCCATAAGTGCAGCATTATTTGCTTGTGCAAATGCTAAATCATTACCTTTACCAGCAAGTTCATGTTGGTATGACATTTCAGCTAATTGAGTAAAACCTAAATATTTAGAATCACTCTTCATAGCATGAGTTAGGATTCCATAGTTTTCCATGTCTCCAGTTGCAAGTGCATTGGCAATTTGAGGCATTCTTGTTTCTGACTCTTGAATAAAATCTCTAAGAGTATCATTGTACATTTCCATATCCCCCAATAACTCAAGCCCTTTGTTAATATCAATTCCATTGCTTGTTAAAATGTTAGTATCCATACTTATCCTCCTATCTTAATTTAATTATAGATTTAATTTAACTCTTCAACAACAAATAACTTATATACATTACTTATACTTTACATAAAAAAGAATACTTTATAGTATTCTTAGCATACACTTATATTAATATTTTCATATGAAATGATATTAGATGTAGAAACAAAAGGTTTTCTTTCATTCTTAAATTTAACTGCATTTGATATATCTGAATTTATACATGCGTATGTGTAATAAATAATAGAATCGCTTGTAAATTCCATTTCTGATGCATTTGATGATACTACCACATCTGCTTCAGTTTTATTAACTATGATTGCTTCATCATAAGTTCTAACATTATTATTAACAGTTAAGAATAATGTAGTGTAACCTGCAAATTCTTTAATAACTAGATTTGATAAATCATTACCAATATTATATTTACCAATAGATATATATAATGAATTAATATCTACTATGTAAGAATCTAATTCTTTAATAACTTCAAAGTAGATTGAAGATTGGCTTCCTACTTTGATTTTACATCCATTATCACATTTATCTTTTAATGATACTTCTTCATTTATATTAATAAGTTCAAATTCTGAATCATTAACTTTTTCTTTTAATTCAGTTAGATTTAATTTAAAGTTATTACTTTTATTGAATTTATATAATCCAATAAAATATACTAATAAAACTGTAATGAAAGTAACTATTAAGACAATAAAATAAATACCCATAAGTCTTAAAGATTCTTCTTTAACACTATTAACTCTATCTTTAATATCTTTCATAAGTATCACCTAATAAAAATATACCATCACTGGTATATTTTTTAAATAGTTTAAAGTTAGATTTCTAAATCTTCAAGTGTACCATTTTCAGTTAAGATTTTGTTAACTGTTTTAGTTGCACTTTCTAGTTTTTCTGAGCAAAGTTTAACCTTTTCCATTGCTTCAGTATATTTCTTAATAGATTCATCTAAATCTACATTTCCATTTTCAAGTGAAGTAACGATTTCTTCAACTTCAGTTAATAATTCTTCAAATTTCTTTTCTTCTTTTTCTTTAGCCATTATTTTCAACTCCTTCAACATTAGCATTTATAATTCCATCAATAACTTTGATTTTTAAGTTATCATTTTTCTTAACGTCTTTAACTGACTTAATTATCTTTTTATCACTTTCAATAACAGAATAACCTTTCTTAATAACACTAAGTGGATTAAGTAATTCAAGTTTATTAATTAAAAGCTCTAATGAATTTTTCTTAGGTACTAAGATATCTTCAGGATTCTTAAGTACACGTTTATTTATAATATTTGTAAGTTTTACTTTTGATGTATCTAACTTATTTTGAATATTAGTATTTAATCTATTAATAAGTTCATCTAACTTTTGTTCTTTTATTTCAAAAGAAGCAAGTGGATTTTCAAGTACATAACTCTTTTTAATCTTATTTAAGATTTCTCTTAAATGATTAATCTTACTTGTTACTGCTTGATTAGATCTTATTTCAAGTTGTTTTAAGTATGCAATTACATCAACTAGATTTGGAACAGCAAGTTCAGCACCTGCAGTTGGTGTTGCTGCTCTAAGGTCAGCTACAAAATCAGCAATTGTGTAATCTATATCATGACCTACAGCTGATATTATTGGAACTCTTGAATCATAGATTGCTCTTGCAACTATTTCTTCATTGAATGCCCAAAGGTCTTCAATAGATCCTCCACCTCTACCAACTATTAATGTATCTAATTCATACTTTTCTTTATTTGCTTCTTCGATTTGTTTTACTATATCAAACTTAGCTTGTTCACCTTGTACCATTGCAGGAAATAATATTACTTCACATAATGGATATCTTCTATTAATAGTAGTAATAATATCATGAACAGCCGCTTGATTAATATTACTTGAAGTAACTACACCTATTCTTTTTGGAAACTTAGGAATAGGTTTTTTATGAGCTTCATCAAATAAACCTTCAGCGGCTAACTTTTTCTTTAACTCCTCGAGTTTCTTTAGAAGATCACCTTCACCATCAAGTCTCATTTTATTTATATAAACTTGATATGTTCCTGATGCTGGATAAGCTGATATTCTTCCATCAACTAATACTTTATCTCCTTCTTTTGGAACGAAATCAAGTGTATCTGCTGAGCTCTTAAACATAACTGCACTTATTCTTGATTCTTCATCTTTAAGTGTGAAGTATAGGTGTCCTCTTGTTGCACCTTTCCAGTTACTTATTTCACCCTTAATATGAACATCTCTTAGTTCACTTACACTATCAAGGAAGTTCTTAATAGAAGTGTTATAGGCAGTTACAGAATAATACTTTTTTTCTTCTTCCATATTATCACCTTGCTAAAATATATTTTACACTACGAACACTTGTTTGTAAATAAAAAATTAGTAATCTACTTACTAATTTTTCTTTTTAAAATCATCTTCAAGTGTGAAGTCTACATTTTCATTTATCCATGCTTTTCTAGGTTCTACTTTATCACCCATAAGTACTGAAACTCTCTTTTCAGCAAGCATATCATCTTGAATATTAACTTTAATAATATTTCTAGTTTTAGGATCCATTGTAGTTTCTCTTAGAGCTTCAGCATTCATTTCTCCTAAACCTTTGTATCTTTGAAGATTATAATTACTCTTACCTTCAGTAAGTTCTCTTAATTCTTCATTTGTATAACAATAAATTGGTTCTTTTGATCCAGTAAATTGAACTTTATATAAAGGAGGCATTGCTATATATAAATGTCCTTCTTCAATTAAAGGTCTCATAAATCTATAGAAGAAAGTTAAAAGTAAACATTGGATATGGCATCCATCATCATCGGCATCTGTCATGATAACTACTTTATCATAGTTAATATCTTTAATATCAAATTCATTACCTACTCCTCCACCAATACAATGGATTAAAGTATTAAGTTCTTCATTCTTATATGCATCAGCAAGACTTGCTTTTTCAGTGTTAAGAACCTTTCCTCTTAAAGGAAGAACTCCTTGGAATTTACGGTCTCTACCTTGTTTAGCAGTTCCACCAGCTGAGTTACCCTCAACAATAAATAATTCATTAATTTTAGCATTATGTCCTTGAGGTGGAGTTAACTTATCTGAAAGACTTGCTTGTTTTTGTTTTTTTGATTTTCCAAGTCTAGCTTCTTCACGAGCTTTTCTTGCTGCTTCACGAGCAAACTTAGAGTTAGTCATCTTTTCAACAATAGCCATTGCTTCACTCTTATGTTCATGTAAATAGAATTTTAAATTTTCATAAACAATTTGTTCAACAGCAACTCTTGCTTCAGGAGTACCAAGTTTACCTTTTGTTTGTCCTTCAAATTGTAATAATTCTTCAGGAACTTTTAAATTAATAACTGCGGTTAAACCTTCACGAACATCACTACCGTCAAAGTTTGAATCTTTAGCTTTTAAGATATTGTTTTCTCTACAATAATCATTAAAGATTTTAGTTAAACCTGATTTAAAACCAACTTCATGAGATCCACCATCACTTGTTTTAACGTTATTAACAAATGATACGATAGATTCATTATATGTATCTGTATATTGTAAAGCTACATCTACGATAATCTTATTCTTTTCACCATGAATATTAATAATATTATCCAATGTATTCTTGTCTTCATTCATATATTCAACAAATGCTTCTAAACCTTTTTCATAGTGATAACTAATCTTTTGAACTTCGTCACTTGTTCTATTTTCTAGATCAATTGTAACATTAGGAAGTAAGAATGCACTTTCTTGAGTTCTTTCACAAATTGTTGAGAACGAAAATTGGCAATTTTTAAATATTTCATAGTTTGGCATGAATGTAACAATAGTACCAGTCTTTTTAGACTCTCCGATTGTTTTAAGTGGTGAATCTACTTCTCCACCATTTTTAAACTTTATTTCAGAAATCTTACCATCATTATAAATGATAACATCCATCCAATCAGATAATGCATTAACGACAGATGCACCTACACCATGAAGACCACCAGAAACTTTATAGTTTCCTTCTTCAAATTTACCACCAGCATGTAATACTGTATAAACAACTTCAGGAGTAGATTTACCACTAGAGTGCATTCCAATAGGAACTCCTCTACCATTATCAGCAATTGTAATAGATCCATCTTTATTCATGATAATCTTAATGGTATTACCATAGCCATTAATGATTTCATCAATACCATTGTCTACTATTTCCCAAACTAAATGATGTAGTCCTCTTTTATCAGTAGAACCAATATACATACCAGGTCTTTTTCTAACTGCTTCTAATCCTTCTAATATTTTTATCGAATCAGCATCATATTTTTTTGCCATATTTCTCACCATAAATAATTATACAATAAAATATCGGTTTTACCAAAGAAAATCGTTATTTCTAGACACTAAAAAAGAATATACTATCTTGTATATCCTTTCTCTAAATTCTCGAGTCTTTTTAAAATTTCTTCCCTTGAAACAATAATTTTTGTTTGAATTAATTGTTCTCTTTCTTCTTTAAGTTTATTAATTTCTTCAGTCATTAATACCTTTTCATCAGGATATTCTAAATAGACATTTGCTAATTCTTTAATTTTTTTCATTAGTATTTAGCACACTCCTTACTTCAGACATATCCCAAATTTCAGTTTTATTAATATCTTTTTGTGCAGGATTATCTACTTTAATATCTCTATTTATAGTAGTATTACCATCAAAAGTATTATTAAACGCTTGAGTTTTATAATCAGTTGTATCCTTAGGTATTTCTACTTCTTGAATCTTTGGTTCAGGAGTTAGAATTGATTCAGGAATGACTACTGCTGCATCTCCACTTTCTTCAACTTTAAGACTATTATCAACAACTTTTATTTCATCCCCTGCTTCTTCTTCTTTTAGAGCATTATCTTTAATTTCTATCGATTCTGCAGATTCTTCTTCTTTAATAGCAGTGTCTTCAATTGCAATTTCTTCATCAGTTTGTTCAGGAATCTTTAAATCAATTACAGGAGGTGGTGTATTATCCACTGGTTCTTGTAATGCTGGTTTAACTGATTCAATAACACTAGGAGTTTCAACTACTTGAGTTGGAGCTGGAGTTGCTTCTACTGGTTCAGTAGAAACTACTTGAGTTGGTGCTACATCAGTACTTTCATTTACTATTTTTTCTTGTTCATTTATTTCATCAACATTATAGTTTTCTGAAACATATTCAAGTTCTTTAGTAACAACTTCACTGTTATACTTACCGATTGCAAGTATTACCACAGTAATAAATAAAATAACAATTATACCTAAAATAATGTATACATATAGCATATTATTTCACCTATTCTAATTATATATTAGCGACAATTTAAATTAAATATTCTTTACGTAAAAATATGCAGATTTTTAAAATCTATACCATTATGAACTTTTTCAAAAAAAATTTTAAGTAATTTCAACATCGACCGTGTAAATATATATTAGAGGATAGTATTATCCTAAGTGTTATTCCTTTCTTTTGAAAGGAGTTGTAATTATGATAAAGATGCAAAATCGTACGATTCTAATTCTTTTAGTAATTATTATTTTACTAATCATTTTCGACTAGTTCGGTAATAAACCTTCAGGGGGTTTTGGATTAATAAACAAAAAGCACTTAGTTAAAATACTAAGCGCTAAACCCAAACAAGGAATAGCATTAGTTGATAATGCTTCCTCTACTTACATTTTATTATATTTTTTAAAATTTGCAAAGCATCAATTATTTTTAAAATAAATTTTAAGTAAAATCGAAATTCACCGTGTAAATATATATTAGAGGATAGTATTATCCTAAGTGTTATTCCTTTCTTTTGAAAGGAGTTGTAATTATGACAAAGATGCAAAATCGTACGATTCTAATTCTTTTGAGAGTTTATTTTACTAATCATTTTCGACTAGTTCGGTGATAAACCTTCAGGGGGTTTTGGATTAATAAACAAAAAGCACTTAGTTAAAATACTAAGTGCTAACACCATTTTTGGAATAGCATTAGTTGATAATGCTTCCTCTACATACATTATATAATAATTAATTATTAATTCAATAGAAAAAGAGACTTAAATTTCTATCCTATAAGCTTAAATATATCTTTACATGTAATTAAAATCATAAGTGCAAAGATTAATATAAATCCAATTAAGTTAATCATAGCTTCAACATCTTGATTACCTTTTTTACGAGTAATAATTTCATAAGCTACAAACATTAATTGTCCACCATCAAATGCTGGAAATGGAAGTATATTCATTACACCTAAGTTAATCGAAATATATGCAGTTAAATAGATTAAATTATATAATCCATATGATGCTGATCCTACGTTAGTAGCAGTATCAATTACTGTATACATTCCAACTGGTCCAGATAAAGCATCTAGTCCTAATGAACCAGTTATTAAATAGAATATAATTTTAAACATTAAAGATGCTGTATTAATAAACTTAGAGAAAGCATATTTAATAGATCTTACAAATCCTTTTTTTCTTTTAGTATCAAAAGTTACTCCTGCAAGTTTTTTTTCTACAATATCATCTTTTGTTAAATTATTCTCTTCTAAGATTTTTTCTACTGGTTTATCTTCAGTAACAATGCTAATTGTTTCACCTGTCTTAGCATTCATTACATATGTTTTTAATTCAACTTTATATGTATCCTTTGATCCATCTTTGTGTTGAATCACATATTCATTAATATCACTATCTCTTTTAAGTAAATTAACTACATTTAAACTATCTAAGTTTGAAGCATTATGTCCATTTAATTTAAGAATCTTATCTCCTTCAACTATACCTACTTCTTCAGCACTAGATCCACTAATTACACCACCTACGATAGATGATTGTTCAGCAGAACCCCATACACATGAAAGAATAAATAAGAATATAATTGCAAGTAAGAAGTTCATACATACACCAGCAATAAGAATAATGATTCTTTGCCATTTAGGTTTATTGCACATGAATACATCTTTCTTTAATTTTTCATCATCTTCCATTACTTCACCAGCGAGTTGATTAAAGCCACCAATTGGAAGTGCTCTCAAAGTATACTTTGTTGGATCATTTTTTCTTCTGAATTCAATTACTTTTGGTCCCATACCAATTGCAAACTCATAAACATGAACACCAAACTTTTTAGCAGCTATAAAGTGTCCAAATTCATGAACTGTAATTAATAAACTTAACATAAGTAAAAGAACTGTTATATTCCACACAACTGAATGTGGAAAAAATACTAAAATTACAATTATACCAATTATAATAGCAATTAATTCAATTACACTTTTAAGTGTTGTTGTTTCTTCTTGTTGTTTCTTGTTAGTCATAAAACCCTCCTATAAAATACTTAATATAAAACTATAAGTAAGTGCTATAAAGATTAAACTATCAAATCTATCTAAGATACCTCCATGACCTGGAATTAAATTAGAATAGTCTTTAATATTGTTTTCTCTTTTAACTAAACTGAAGAATAAATCTCCAAGTTGACCAGCAATACTTAAGATTATAATTATTGGAATTATTTTTAATCCAAAATCATTATTGATAGCAATTAAATAATAAGTTGTTGTTATCATAGTACAAACTACTAATCCAACGATACTTCCTTCGATAGTCTTTTTAGGACTAATTGAAGTAAGCTTATGTTTACCTATTAACATACCACCAAATAATGCAAATATATCCGTCATAGTAGCAATAAGTACTATGAATATTAATTGTAATATTGATTCATTATATATACTCATTATTGAGTTAAACGAATAACTTAAGAAAAGAATAATACCAATAACTTTTAAAGCATCATTAGCACCATACTTATCTTTTAAGAATAATGATAAGAATAACATACTTACTAGCATAAACATGCATAAGCCTTCCATTGTTAGACTTTCAAAATTAAGAAGTGTCTTAACAAAATGGAAATGCATAAATGAAAATACAAATATAAAACTTAATAAATATATTAACTTACTTGGTTTTTTAATTGTTGTTTTTATTAGTTCATAACTTGCTCCAAAAGCAATTAAGGAAGCAACTACCTTAAATAGTCTGCCTCCTATAATTAACGCAGGAACTAATAATACGACAAGAATAAATGCACCTAATATTCTCTTTTTCATATTATCACCTTTTAATATCTTGAATAGAACCATTGTCCTTTATTTGGAATAGAAACATAACTTTGTGGATTTAATAAATGAGACTTCCATTGAGATGATGTTGTATATGTTTTACCATACCAACCGGTTGCTAAACTTAAGTGTAAGTGTGCACCAGTTGAACATTTTTCCCAAGCTTTAGTTCCTTTCCCTCCACCTACTGTTCCTATTTGTGTTTGACTACTAACAGATTGACCTACACTTACATTAATTGTAAGTAAGTGCATGTATGTAGATGTATATTGAACACCTTTAACTGTGTGATATACATAAACCATGTTACCACCACATGAGTATTGTCTAATTATTTTACCAACCATTCCATTTGCGATTGAGTATACAGGTGTACCTTCACCATTTCCACCAATATCTACACCACTATGGAATTGATTTTTTGCACCAGTTGTTGGTGATGTTCTATAACCATAATAAGAAGTTAAAGTACCTTTCTTAAGTGGTCTTATAAATCTTGTATCACCTTTTACAGATGCACATTTTTCTAGATCCTCATTTTCCCCACAACCAATAGACGTATAGTACTTAATTAATTCTTCAGTACTACTAATATCTTCTTTGATTGATACAGAACCTTCTTCTAGTTTATTTAAATATGTTCCCCATTGATCAATACTACTAGATAAACTATCAATATCTGATTCAAGTTGTTTAGACTTTTCAGCTAACTCAACTTTTAATACATCATTCTTTTCAATTTTGTCATTCCAACTTTCAATAGATTCATTAATATAATCCATAAGTTGTTCTGATAAAGCTGATCTATAAACTAAATCATCATATGTTTTTGAATCAAATATATATTCTAGATATGTATTATTCTCACTAGCTATTTGATATACAGACATTAACTTATCTAGTTTTTCTTTTCCTTCTTCAATTTCTATAGTTAACTCTTCAGATTCAGCAGTTGCATCTGCGATATCTTTTGTATTTGTTTCAATTTCACTTTTCTTATTACCAATATCATTTTTTGCATTATTAATTTTTGATTTTGTTGCATTCTTATTGGCATCTTGTTGAGCTTTCTTATTCTTTAATTGTTGAAGTTCATTTTTAAGTTCTTTTAATGTTTTAGCATTAGAATTTGCTGAAACAATAACTGGTGTCATTGTAACAAATAATGTTAATAAAAATACTAATAATAATTTACCTGTTTTCTTCATTATATCTTTAAATACTTTCTAGCAGACATGATTGAACCAAACATGCCTACAAGTCCTCCAACAGCTAGAAGAACTACAGCAGTATTAATTGAAATTGATGAAGGACTAACAAGTGGAGCTAAATTTGTAAATAAAGTTCCATTTGTATAATCGAATATAAAATAATATGCAAATAACGAAATACCTAAAGCAATTAATCCACCGATGATTCCTAGTACAAAACCTTCTACTAAGAATGGAAGTTTAATAACTGTATTACTTGTACCAACAAGTCTCATTATTTGAATTTCTTGTCTTCTTGAGAATATTGTAATTTTAATAGTATTACCTACTAGGAATGCAGTTACAACAATTAGGGCAACTACTGCAACTAAACATCCATTTCTTAAAATACTAAATACATTTAATAATCTATTAACGATGTTTTCGCCATATCTTACTGATGTAACATGTTGAATTTCATTAATTTCTTCAGCAGTATCAGATATCTTAGTAACATCTTTAACCGATACTATGTATGATGCTTGTAATGGGTTTTCATCTAAAGTATCCAAAATTAAAGCCATGTTAGGATCTTCTTCTCTTAATTGTGTAGCTAATTCTTCTTTAGTATTAAATACTGTTTTATCAGAATCTACATTAGCAATTTTATTTATAGATTCACCTACATATTTTTCATCATCTTCGTCTGCCTCTCTATCAATAAATACTACGATTTCAAGTACACCTTCGATTTTTTTAGTTATGTTATTAACATTGTATGTTGCAATTAAAGCAATTGCTACAATAACTAAAGTAATAGCTATACAAGAAATAGATGCAATTGATAAAGAAAAGTTTCTAAATACACTTTTAAATGCATCTTTTATACCTTTACCTATTATTCTAATTATCTTCATTTTCTATATAAGCTCCTCCCTCTTTATCAGAGATTAGTACTCCATCATGTAAACAAATAACTCTTTTTTTCATTCTATTAACTATTTCTTTATCATGAGTTGCCATTATGATTGTTGAACCTAATTCCTTATTGATTTTATCAATAAAGTCCATAACTTCTCGTGAAAGTTTTGGGTCTAAGTCACCAGTAGGTTCATCACAAATAATTAACTTTGGTTCATTAACAATAGCTCTTGCAAGACCAACTCTTTGTTGTTCTCCACCAGATAGTTCATTTGGGAATGAATGCATTCTTTCTTTTAAACCAACTCTTTCTAGAGCCACTAAAACTTTTTCTCTGATTTCTCCACGAGACATACCATATGTTTCAAGTGGATAAGCAACGTTTTCATATACTGTTAGTTTTGGTAGTAATTTGAAATCTTGGAATACTACACCAATCTTTCTTCTTAATTTATAAACATTACTATTTCTTAATTTAGCAACATTTATACCACCAACATATACTTCTCCTCTATTAGGACGTTCTTCTCTATATAAAAGTTTAGTAAGTGTAGACTTACCTGAACCTGATTGACCAATAATGAAAACAAATTCGCCTTTCTTTATTGTTAAATTTAAATCAGCCAAGGCAGATACACCATTTTTATAAACTTTAAAAACATTTTTTAATTCTATAAAATCCATATTATTTATCACCTTTACCTTTATAAGTATAACATATTCAAGACTAAACCTCTATAAAACTAAAAAAGAATTGGTTTATAATCAATTCTTTTACATTATAACTTTCTACTATCATGGCAACAGAAATAAATAATTTGCTTATTTTTAGATAATTCTTCAATTAATTTTTTAGTTTTTTCAAAGTGTTCAGAATCTAAATGAACAAATGGATCATCCATTAAAATAAATGGGAATTCATCTTTAAACATGTTATCTAAAATTGCAAGTCTAAAGCATAAAGCACAAAGAGTTAAATTACCATTAGATAAATGTTCGTAAGGACGATACTCTCCTTCTCTTTCAAAAGAAATCTTATAATCTTTATCCATTTTAACTCTATCTCCAATAGCACTCTCAAGTAAATTAGCATAAGATTCAAACTTACCTTTAATTGGAGCAATATATTTATCTTTAAGCTTTTGATCAGCACTTTCAAGTTCACTAGATAAAGCTTTATATAAATAATCTTTATCATTTAGACTCTTTAATAATTCTTTCTTTTCATCATATTCATTCTTTAAATCATCAAGATTAGCAATATCTTCTTCATTTGATTCAACTTCTTGCTTAATTCTATTGAAATTTTCTACTACGTCATTTCTAGATATTTTCAAGTTTTCAAGATCAATATTATCTTCTTTTGGTTCTTCAGTTAATTCATTATCACTCTTAAATTTTTCAATTTTCAAAGTAGAATCTTCAATTTCTTTATTTAAACGATTAATATTATTGATTTCAATTTCTACTTCATCAAATGATTTACTCTCGCCAATACCATATTCTTTTCTAAACTTTGATAATTTATCAACAAAATCATCCATTTCTTTTTGAGCTTCTTTATTACTTTGATTATTATTATTAACTGTTTCTTCTAGATTAGTAAATGTAGTTAATTTAGTATTAAGCTCATCAAATGATTTAGAAAAATCACTATTATCAATTGAATAAGTTTTAAAGAAATCCTTTAATTCCTTCTCAATTTCTTTTAATTCATTAAGACATGAATTATATGTTTTTTCTCTTTCTTTATTTGCATTTAATAATCTTTCATAAGCTTTTAAATCATTGCTAAATTGATTCAAAATAACCTCAGGATTTTCACCATTATATTTATAATTAGCAAATTTGTTAATTATTTGAGCTTTAAGTTTTATCTCTTTAATATTAGAAGTAGATTCAACAGTACTTACTACTTGATT
>JAILLM010000155.1 GCA_024693165.1 Bacilli bacterium
TATAGGCAATCTGGTTATAGAAATTGAAAAATGTATATTAATTTAGTTAATCGTATTGGTTATAATGGCCCTAAAAATGTAAGTATAAGAAAAGCAGAATATTTAATTAAAAAGAAGGTACTTAAAGATTATATGTAATAATTATATTAAAAAAAAGAGAAAAGAGGAAAAGAATGAAAAAAGTATTTAAATTAAATTTTAGAGGAAGAAAACTTATAGTAGAACATGGTGAACTTGCTAAGCAAGCTCATGGAGCAGTATTAGTTAGATATGGAGATACTGTTATATTATCTACTGCAGTAGTTTCTAAGACTGCAAATATATTAAGTGATTTCTTTCCATTAATGGTTTTATATCAAGAAAAATTATATTCTGTAGGTAAAATACCTGGAGGATTTATTAAAAGAGAAGGTAGACCAACTGATGCTGCTACATTAGCTGCTAGAATGATTGATAGACCTATGAGACCTATGTTCCCAGAGGATTTCAGAAATGAAGTACAAGTGGTTAATACAGTATTATCTGTTGATCCAGATTGTTCACCTGAACTTGCTGCTATGTTTGGTTCAAGTTTATGTACTAGTATTTCTAAGATACCTTTTGATGGACCAATTGCTGGTGTTAAAGTAGGTAGAGTTAATGGAGAATTTATTATTAATCCAACTCCTGCTGAACTTGAAGAATCTGATATAGATTTAACAGTAGCAGGTACTAAAAAAGCTATTAACATGGTTGAAGCTGGTTCTAAAGAAGTATCTGAAGAAGATATGTTAGATGCATTAATGTTTGGACATGAAGCAGTTAAAGAATTATGTGAATTCCAAGAATCAATAATTAAAGAAATAGGAGAAGAAAAGATGGAATATGAACATCTTGAAATCTCTGATGAATTAAGAAAAGAAGTTTATGACTTAGCTGCAGATAAATTAGACTCTGCTATGAGAATTAAAGATAAACTTGAAAAATATGCTGCTATTGATGCTGTTAAAGAAGAAGTAGTAAATAAATATACTGAAGAAAATAGTGAATTAAAAGATGCTGAATTAAATGAATTAATTACTAAAGTTAAATTAGTTCTTGAATCAATTGAATATGATATATTTAGATCTATTACAGTTAATGAAAAAACTAGATCTGATGGAAGAAAAATGGATGAAATTAGACCATTATCTGCAAGAATAGATTTACTTCCAAGAACTCATGGTTCTGGATTATTTACAAGAGGAGAAACACAAGCATTAGCAGTTACTACATTAGGTGCATTAAATGAATATCAAGCATTAGATGGACTTAGTTTAGAAGCAGAAAAACACTTTATGCTTCATTATAACTTCCCACAATTTTCTGTAGGAGAAACAGGAAGATATGGTAGTCCAGGAAGAAGAGAAATAGGTCATGGTGCACTTGGAGAAAGATGTTTAAAACAAGTAATGCCTAGTGAAGAAGAATTCCCATATACAGTTAGAGTAGTATCTGAAATACTTGAATCAAATGGTTCTAGTTCACAAGCTACTATCTGTGCAGGATGCCTTTCATTAATGGCTGCAGGTGTTCCTATTAAAGCTCCAGTTGCAGGTATTGCAATGGGATTAATCATGACTGATGATGATCACTATACAGTATTAACAGATATTCAAGGTATGGAAGACCACCTAGGAGATATGGATTTCAAGGTTGCAGGTACAAGAGATGGTATTACTGCACTTCAAATGGATATCAAGATTAAGGGTATTACATATCAAATTTTAAAAGAAGCTCTAGCACAAGCTAAGAAGGGTAGATTAGAAATTCTAGATCATATGGCAACAACTATTGCTGAAGTTAGACCTGAATTATCTAAGTACGCTCCAAAGGTTGTTACAGCTAAGATCAACCCAGATAAGATTAAGGATGTAATCGGTTCTGGTGGAAAGAATATCAATGCTACAATCGAGAAATTCGATAATGTTAAGATTGATATTGAACAAGATGGTAGAGTATTCGTAATGCACTCAGATATGGCTACAGCTAAGTCTTGTCTTGACTATATCATCAATTCAGTAAAAGAGGCTGAGGTAGGCAAAATCTACACTGGTCGTGTAACTAGAGTTGAAAAATATGGTGTATTCGTTGAATTATGGCCAGGAACTGAAGGCTTATGTCATATTTCTAAGCTAGCATTAGAAAGAGTTGAAAAGGCTGAAGACGTTGTTTCATTAAATGATGAAATCATCGTTAAGTGTATCGGTGTTAATGAAAAGGGTCAAATTGATTTATCAAGAAAAGATGCCTTAAGAGATGCACAAAAGAAGTTCGAAAAGAAAGAAGAAACTCAAGAATAATTAATGAAAGATGTACCTTTGGTGCATCTTTTTTATTATCTAAGAAGGAATAATTCATTTTATAATTGACATAAGTGGTAATTTAGTTGCATAATATGAATATAATGCATATGGATTAATAATAAATAAGATAGGTTATAATGATACATTAAATATAACAAATATTAATCCAATAAGATATAAATCATATTATTATGATACAGAATCTAATATGTATTATCTAAATAATAGATACTATAATCCATTATTATGTAGATTTATAACACCAGATAATAATGAATATATAGATAAAGAAAATGCTAAATCATTTAATCTATATGCATATTGTTATAACGATCCTGTGAATTATAGTGATCCTGAAGGCACAATGCCTGAATGGCTAGCAACATTATTGGGTGGAATTGTAGGCTCAATAATAATTCCTGGAGCAGTCGGCACAGTATTAGGAGCATTAACAGGAAATGATGCATATCAAGCTACTCAAATGACAGTCGAAACAAATAACAATAATATAACGATTAAAGATTCATGGATGATAAAAACTCCATGGGCACAATTTGCATATTCAATGTATTTGAAATATAGTTATGATGAAACCAAAGGAAAGATTAAAGGTTCAGCATTAGGAGCTCAGTTTGAATGGATGTGTCATAATGTGGTATATTATGGATTAACAACTTTTAAAGAAGTTACTAGAATTGAATTTCCAAACTATATTGAACAGGCAAGAAGTGTTGATATAGGGCCGACAATTTATAATGATAATCATGGTTCTGAATCTTTTGCAATGTTAGGTGGATATATACTATTATTTCGATATGTTGCTTCAGTAGATTTATTATATTATTTAATTGGAGGTATTAAAAAATGAAAAAGTTTTTTATTATTTATATTCCTTGTATTACTCATGTTATTGTTACCACTATTATTATTCTTTTCATTTTTAATACAATATCTTCCTATAAAAATTCTAAAAAAAGTATACTAAGTGCAAAGGACAAATTGATTAGTTACGAAAATAGT
>JAILLM010000166.1 GCA_024693165.1 Bacilli bacterium
TCAATCTCTAAATTACTTAAAATTTTTTAAAAAATTTTCAAAAGTCTGCAAATTTCAAAAAATGCATATAAAAACTCAAGATTTATATTTCTTGAGTTTTATTCTTTTTAAATATATTACTAAGTACAACAAATAATATAACTATTCCTAAAATAGAACATTCTCCAATTAAAAGTTTTAGAATAAAGTTATTATTGTTATTAGAAATATTATTATTTGTATTATTATTAATCATATTATTCATTGAGTTGTAAGAAACTTCAGTACCACCAGTGTATGAAGTAATATTTGTATATAATCCATTAGATTCATCACCTGTGATTTCTCCGCCTGTATAAATCTTAAATGAATTATAATTTAATGATGAATCACTATAAACTAAAGTCTTTATTGCTCTGCTTGTTTTAAAAGCTGTAATTACTTTATCATCTTGATCTTTAATTACAATTAAAGTATTCTCTGTAATCGAACCATTAAATTGTACAGCAATGTATTTTTGTTTAGAGTCACTGCTCATACTATCAAACATATTTCCAGTTGCTAGAACCGTGCCGCCATTTATATAAATTCCTGTTTCAGCATCAATTCCAGAATCTGCACTTATTGGATGAGCAATTGCAATAACAGTACCACCATTTAAATAAAGCTTGCCATTAGAATCAATTGCATCTCCTTCATCAGCATTAGCATCAACAATAGCAAGTAATGAACTTACATTAATAGTTAAATCGTTTCTTACTGTTGTTCCACTACTATTTGCAGTAGTTGTATTTATGCAATCATCTTGAGAATATATTTCATAATCACCAGTTCCGCCACTGAATTCAATATTACCTTTAGATTCAATACCTTCTTTATTTTTTGAAGTAACTTTTAAGAATCCTTCTCCTTCAAAATAAATATCAATATCACTACTTATAGCTCCACTACCTTTATAAAAATAGTATGGATCACCATCAGATAAATCTTCATTATCAGCTTGAACAGTAGCAAATAAAATATTACTTATTTCACTAGAAGTATAAATACCATAATATTTAGTGTAATTATTATAATTAGTTAAAGCATCATCTTTATAGTAAGAAGAGTATTTACTTAATTCATCACTACCAATAAGTGAAACTTTCTTTAATTTGCCACCTTCAACATAATTCTTAGTATTCTTAACTGTTTTAATAGTTACCTTACAATCAGTATAGTTTTTGTCTTTATTATAAACAAATATTGCTGGTGCTTTTTTAGAATCAGTATCAATATTAACACCATTCAAATAGATATTAATATTACCCTTAATACCATTAGTATTAACTGCCACCATAGCTCCTTTAATAGTACCACTTAAATAATAGTTTCCTGTACTTTTAATATTAATTACAGTTATTTCTAAAGTTGTAATCTTTGTATTATTTGATGATGCATCAATAAAATCATCTAGGTCAGGTGATTTTACAGAAGACACTCCATCAAATAAAAATTTTGTTACATATACATCAGGTAAATTATTATTTTTATAATCATTAGTAAAACTATCTAATGAATCATAATTTTTAACAGCCGAATAATCTTTATTATTAGTTGATGATGTTAAATCACTTACATTTATATAAGTGTCTGCCTTAACAATTGTATTTAAACTAAAAACACTAACCAAAGCAATTAATAAACTAAATAATTTTTTCATATGAATTATGCGTTTGTTCCTTGCGTATTTGTATTATTACTTGGCATTCCACCTTGATTATTACCACTTGGTATCTCTGGAGGAGTACCTCTATTATCCATTGTATTTTGTGTAGTGTTATTACTTGTTGAACTTGTATTATTTTGACTTAAAGTATAAACGTAAATAGAAGCAGTCGAAATAATAGCACCAAGTAATAAACCTACGATAAACCATATTATTTTTTCTTTCATTTATCCGACCCTTTCCTTTCTTTCTTTAACTCATAAACCTCATCAACTAACTCACAAACGTTCTTCGAGTGTGTAACAATTATAACACATTTACTATGTTCTTTCGATAGAGTTTTGAAAATTTTCATGATTTCATTTTCAGTATCATGATCTAAGTTTCCAGTTGGTTCATCTGCTAAGATTATATCAGGATTATACGAAAGACTACGTGCGATTGCTACTCTTTGTTGTTCTCCACCTGAAAGTCTAAGAATTCTTCTATTAATTAAATGCTCATCTAGACCTACTTCACCCATAAGTTTCTTTATGACTTCATCTTTGTTTTTGATCTTTGTTTTACTTATATCCATCGATAGAATAATATTTTCTTTTAAAGTTAAGTGAGGAAGAAGATTATAACTTTGAAAAATTATTCCAACATCATTACTACGATATTTATCTAAATTATATTTTTTTAAATCAGTATCTTTATATAGGATTTCTCCTTCATAGTTTTTTTCTAAACCACTTATTAAAGATAATAGTGTTGTTTTACCTGTACCACTTTTACCTTTGATAGCATACGTTTTACCTTTTTTAAATTTAAGGTTAATGTCTCTAAGTACATACTCATCTTTTGGAGCATCACTATATCTATAACTGACATTTTTTAACTCTAATACATTCATTAGCTTCTCTCCTTTAATATAGTTAGTGGCGAGAATCTTGAAATAGCTATCATACTACCTAAAGATCCTATTAATGTAAGAAGAATTCCAATACCAAGTAATTCAATTAATACTTTAAAATCCACAACTGCATTAATTGTATCTACTTGATTAACTTCAGCAACACCAAATGACTTATCATTTGATTTGAAGTCTTTAAAATTTCCACCACCAGGCATACCAAAATTATTTCCTATATCTTCATATTTAGATTCTGCACTACTTATTTCGTTTTTAAGTAAGTTATTAGCTACATTAACAGAACAAGCTGCACCCACTCCAGCACCTAAACACAAACCAAATAAACAAACTATTAGTAATTCAATCATAAATTGGAAAGACACAACACTTTTCTTCATACCAATAGTTCTTAGTACACCAATTTCATATTTTCTTTCTCTAATATTAATAATATTTAAAATGATTAATACTACCCCACCAATAATAAGAGTAATAATTAAAAATGTTGTTGCAAATACTCTTACATTTTTAATTGATTCTGTACCTTGATTAATTTCATCTAAATTAGTTGTTACTTCATAGTATTCACTTAAACCTTTAGTTTTAACTTCTTCAATAAATTTTTCAACCGAAGCTTCATCTTTAACAATAAATGTTGGTGTGATGGTAGATTTTAAATCACTATTAGCACTTAAGATATTTTTAACTTGAGTTACATTAGTAATTATTTTATTTACACTATTAGTAAACATTGAAGCATTAGTATTTTCACTTTTTTCTTCTTTATAAATACCACTTATAGTAAATTCATAAGTTTTCTTACTATTCTTTGGATCAGTAATTGTAATAGTGTCTCCAACTTTCAAATTATTAAGACTAGCAAGTTCTTCTGAAATAACGCAACTATTACTTTCAAAATCACTACTTACTTCACCATCACTAATTACATAAGTCCCATCAATAAACTCTTTCATATCATTATAAGAGTTATAACCAACTAACGTAAAAGCTCCATCATCTAACTTTTCATTAAATATCTTTTCAGTCTTTTTAGTAGTAGTTTTCTTATCAGTAGTTGTTTTACTACCACTATTTCCTCCTGGGAATCCACCACCTGGAAAATTTTCTGTTCTTGTAGATGTTTCAGTTTTAGTTTCAGTAGTTTCTTTAACTAATGAATCAGTTGCTTCAGTAATATCTTTTGCATTAACTGAAGTTTCAACTGTGTAATAATAATCACTTAAGTATTCACTATTACCAAATTCATTAACTTGATCTTCTGATACATCTTCAATATCGTTAAATGAATTAATCATTTCTTCTTGAGACTTACCATCTTCTCTAAAGTTAGTCATTAGAGATTCTCTATTTAAACTGATTGTCGCCTCAATTTTATTTTCATCTTCATAACTTTTAATTATTTTTTCTGCTGACTCTCTAATTGCAAGTGTAATAGTACAAGCAGCAGCTATAACAATAATTATTATTGATATAAGTATATTTCTACTTATATTTCTTTTAATATTTAAATAAGCATTTTTAAATATATACATTTTTTACCTCCTTATATTTTTATAAAAATGTTTTTTAAGTATTATCATCTCCTTACAAACACATATTATCTAGTAAAACTTAAATGAATATT
>JAILLM010000176.1 GCA_024693165.1 Bacilli bacterium
ACTCTTTTATATAGATGATTCAAGTACTCCATACTTTGGAACAGACTATAATTTTAAAATTCAAGATAATGTAATGATCGCTGTTTTAAAAGATAAAATGAGAAAATATCTCGACAGAAATAATTAATGTTAAAAGAAGTAAACAATACTTCTTTTTTCTTGCTTATGAATATAAAAATATCATATAATTTATATGTTTGAGGATGGTGATGATATGTCTATATCAGAAAAAGATATGATACTAGAAGAGAAGAAACTTGAGGAAGTAAAAAAGATTATAGACGAAGAGTTACAATCCGCAGGTGGAAATCTTTTCCAAGAAGAGAAAGACTTGAAAGAATTCCAAAAACTCATGTGGGAATCACAACAAGAAATGGATGATGAAGAACTTGCTCAATTCCTTTATGAAAATGAAGGAAAAGTAGATAGACTTGAACAAAAACTTCAAAAGTTAAGAAAACTTGTTAAAGTAAAAGATAAACCTTATTTTGCTTCAATCGTATTTAATGATGAACCTATTTATATTGGTATTACTTCAGTTAAAAAGGGATTGGATTATCATGTTGTTGACTGGAGAGCACCAATGGCATCAATGTTCTATGATTATGATGAATTAGGTGAGGCTTCTTATAAAGCTCCTGGTGGAGTAGAAACAGGTATTATTTCTCAAAAGAGACAATATTTAATTGAAGAAGGTAAAATAAAAGATGTATTTGAATCTGGAATGAATATTCAAGATGATATGCTTCAAAATGTACTTGCTCAATCTAAATCAGATAAGATGAGAAATATTGTTAATACTATTCAACAAGAACAAAATGAAGTTATTAGAAATGAAAGAAGTAAGAATATAGTAGTACAAGGTATTGCAGGTTCTGGTAAAACATCAGTAGCACTTCATAGAATTGCATTCTTACTTTATAGATTTGAAGTATTAACTTCTAATAATATATTAATTCTTTCTCCTAATAATGTATTTTCAGAATATATTAGTAATGTATTACCTGATTTAGGAGAAGAAAATACTCTACAAACTACATATCACGAATTTGCTTCAGGTTTTATTGAAGAGTATAGAAGAGTAGAACCTTATTCATCTTTCGTAGAAAGATATTATAAGGGCGCTAAACAAGATAACGATTTAATTAGATTTAAGCTTTCGGATAAGATGGCAAATGTAATCGAAGACTTTGTTAAGTATTATGAAAAAGCATCTAAGTTTATTGAAGATATTGAATATAAAGAAAAAGTAATTACTCGTGAAGAATTAAATGATTTACTTCATGAAAGATATTCAAATAAACCATTATTTGAAAGAGTAGAATTAATCGGTGAAAAGATTAATAATGTTTACTTTAAGGGTACTAAAGCTGATAAGAAGAGTATTATCTCTAGACTTAAAAAAGCATCTAACTTCTATAATGATTATAAAAAGATTTATAAAGTTATGTTTGATTCATTAGTATTTAAAAACTATTATAAAAAAGAGTTTAGTAGGCTAGAAAATAATAGTAATTTATCAGATCAAACACTTAGATATGAAGATGCAACACCATTTATTTATCTAAAGTGTTTACTTGAAGGATATCCTTATAAAGTAGCTATGAGACATGTAGTTATAGATGAAGCTCAAGATTATACTTATCTTCAATATAAGATATTAAGAAAGATATTTAAGAATTCTAACTTTACTATCTTAGGAGATGTTAATCAAACAGTTAATCCATTCTATAAATATGATAATTTAAAAGTATTATTAAATCTTTATGAAGATGGAGAATATATTGAACTTAATAAGACATATAGATCTTCTCCTGAGATTATTGAATATGCTAATAAAGTATTAAATCTTAAACATGTAAGTGCAATTAGAAGATCAAGTTCTACACCAGTAATAAAAAGAAGTATTAAAGATCTTAAACATATAGGTAGAGATATTAATTACTTACATAAAAAATACAAGAGTGTAGCTATTATTACTAAGAGCATTGATGAAGCTAAAGCTATAGTTAAAGCATTTGAAAAGAACTATAAGATAATCTCGCTAATAGATATTAATACTGAGTCATTTAATACTGAATTAGTTGTATCTCCAGCTTATGGAGTTAAAGGACTTGAATTTGATGCTTGTGTAATTATTAATAACTTCTCAAGTGATGCAAATCTTTATTATGTAGCAGTTACTCGTGCTCAACACGAGCTAATCGTATATGAATAAATTACTTGTTAAAACAGCGGTTTTAAAGTATAATTGTAGCAAGGGAGTGATATTATGTTACATGATATTTTATTAGTAGTTATTGGTTTAATTGTTGGATTTGTAATTGGATTCTTTGTAGCAAGAACAGTTATGAAAAAATACTTAGAAAAAAATCCACCAATTAATGAAAAGATGATTGGTCAATTAATGGCTTCTATGGGAAGAAAACCAAATAGTAAGCAAATTAAACAAATTATGTCACAAATGAATAGAGTTAAGTAATATGGATATAGAGATTTATAAGTTTAACATGAATAATAGAGTTGAAATAGACTCTGATGTTACTTTTCCTGAAGATTATGATATGGGTGATATCAAAGCACTTAAGAATGTACATGTTAATGGCACATTATCAATAAGTGAATATGATGAACTTGAATATAATTTAGAGATAAGTGGCACAATGGTACTTGAAGATTCAGTTACTTTAGAAGAAACTGAGTACTCATTTTTATCAGATGCGGAAGATTCTGCAGGTAATTATGAAAAATATTTAAACAAAAATCGAAATTTACTTGATATTTTACCAATTTTATGGGAGAATATTGTTTCGGAAGTTCCTATTCAAATAAAAAAAGAAGGAAGTACATTACAAAATGTAAGTGGTAATGGATGGGAATTTGAAAGTAATAATGAATAATTACGAAAGGAGTGAATGAAGATGGCAGTTCCATTTAGAAGAACTAGTAAAACTAAAAAGAGAATGCGTCGTACTCATTTAAAGAAAGAATTACCAGGAATTACTACTTGCCCAAATTGTGGAGAACCAATTAAACCACACAGAGCTTGTACTAAATGTGGAAGTTATAAAGGAAAAGAAGTAATCGCTGTTAAAGAAGCTGAATAATTTTTCTTTAAATTATGTAAAAAATAAGAAGTTAGAAATAGCTTCTTTTTTTTATTATATTTTGAGTATATAATTATTGTGGAAGTGAGTTTATATGTTGAAGTTATTTATTAAAGTAAAGAAAAGACTAAAAGAAAAGGGTTTTACTTTAGTTGAATTACTTGCTGTAATTGTAATTCTTGCAATAATTATGCTAATCTCTATACCCGCAGTTTTAGATACTGTTCAAGTATCTAGAAGAAAAACTTTTGTGTCTTATGTTGATAAAATAGGTACTTTAGCAACAGAAAAATGGTTTAAAGATGCTCTTGATGGCAAAAGTAGTGAAAATGGTTGCTTTATATATAATCTAAAAACTGATTTTGACTTAAGTAATGTTGGAGCATTTAAAGGTTATGTTTTGGTTAATCAAACAGGTGGGAAACCTACTTATTATATAACTTTATGGAATGAAGATTATATGTTAATTGCATATAATTATACCGATGGAATTAATTTTAATAATAAAAAAATTTCAATTAATGGCTCTATTGAACTTTTTGATTCTTCAAAAAGTAATGAACTAAAGCCAGAATATTTATGTGGTTTTGGTTGTGAAAGCTGTATAGTTAATAATGATGAAATTACACCAAGTGAAGTTCATGTACCAATTGATCAAAGTGGTGAAGGTGAGACAGTTGTTAACCCTAAGACTCAAACTACGCTAGTTAATGGGGTTACATTTAATGATATTGTCTCTAAATTAGCCGGAGATAGTAATTGTATTAGTAGTAGTTCTGATTGTATAAAAGTAAAAGAAATTAAAAAAAGTGATGTTTTAAAAGAAAACGATAATGTTAAGAATATTTCAAATACTGATGATGAATCACAAAAAAATCCTGTATATGTATGGTTTGAAAATGGCACAATTTATTTTTATAGTAATGCAGATAATATATATTTAAACAGTGATTGTTATAATATGTTTAGAGGATTTAAAGGGTTAACTGATGTTGATGATTTTTTAAAGAATGTTTATAGTGATAAAGTTACTAATATGGGCCAAATGTTTTATGAATGTAGTTTATTAAGAGACTTGGATTTTTCAAATTTTAATACTTCTAAAGTAACTAATTTTTCGGATTTATTTTCTTTTTGTGAATCTTTAGTTACTTTAAATATAACTAATTTTAATACTTCTCG
>JAILLM010000065.1 GCA_024693165.1 Bacilli bacterium
TAGTAGGAGGATTATATGAAAAATATTAAATTATTATTAGGAATTATACTAGAAGTATTAATAGTAATGGGTATGTATTATTTTATGTTACCACCTATTAATTTACATTCAGTATCATTCTGGGGATTTGTGTTTGTAGCACTAATTATTTGGGGATTTATTTATTTAATTGTATGTTCTACAGAAAGAATAGAAAGAATATTTAATGGTAGAAGAATTAACGTTCAAAATAAGTTTAGTATAGCTTCTTTTATAATTGCATTTGCAATTGTTATAGCTATCATTGTTGTTAACTTCTTTGCATCTCCATTATTTAATGCTAAGAGTTATTCAAGAAGAATAAGTGTAGATGAAACTGGAGATTTTACTAAAGATATAAAGGAAGTAGATTTTAATTCATTACCTCTATTA
Source organism: Bacilli bacterium (assembly GCA_024693165.1). GTDB lineage: Bacteria > Bacillota_I > Bacilli_A > RF39 > UBA660 > UBA6985. The sequence goes on from JAILLM010000065.1 coordinate 412, forward strand.
GATAGAGATTCTAGTGAAAAACTAGGGGATAGAGTAATGGGTCAAATGAGTGATTTTGTATCTCAATATTATGTAAGTGATCAATATACTCAAATTAATTATAATAATGATATTATTAGAGTTACTTCACTTGAATATGCTGACCTTATTAAATGGTTTAGTAATAGAAAAGAAGGAGTTAAAGGTTATATAACAGTTAACTCAGTTAATGGTGAAGCTAATTTAGTTAAACTTGATAAAGGTATGAAATATATGCCTTCTGCTCATTTTAATGAAAAATTAGTTAGAGTATTAAGATTTAAGTATCCAACTTTAATATTTGGAGATGAAAAGTTTGAAATTGATAATGAAGGAAATCCTTATTGGATTATTCCAACATATTCTTATACTGCTTTTGGACTTAAGACTAAAGTAACTGGTGTTGTTATCTTAGATCCTATCACAGGTAAGTCTAAACATTATAATATTGATGAAGTACCTACATGGGTAGATAATGCTTATAATGCTGATTTAATTATTGAACAAGTAAATGACTGGGGAACTTATAGAAATGGTTTCTTAAATAGTGTATTTGGTCAAAAGAATGTAGTTAATACTACTCAAGGATATAATTACTTAGCAATGAATGATGATGTATATTTATATACTGGTATTACTTCTGTATTAAGTGATGAATCTAATTTAGGATTTATTCTTACTAATATGAGAACTGGTAAAACTGTATTCTATTCAGTTCCTGGAGCTGAAGAGTATAGTGCTATGTCATCTGCTGAAGGACAAGTTCAACAAATGTCATATAAATCGACATTCCCACTTTTAATTAACTTAAATAATAAACCTACTTATTTAGTTAGTTTAAAGGATGCTGCTGGGCTTGTTAAGATGTATGGATTTATTGATGTAGCTGATTATCAAAAAGTTGTTGTTACAGATGTTTCTCAAGGTATTAAGACAGCTTCTCAAAATTATTTAAATCAATATGCTGATGAAATAAGTGAAGATCTTCTAATTAAAGAAACTATCAAGGTTGATAGAATTACAAGCGCTAATAAGAACGGTAATACTTATTACTATGTAACTTCAAATAATAAGAAATATGTAATATCTATTGAATTAAGTGATGAACTTCCATTTATTAATGCTGGTGATTCAATTAAAATCGGATATTATGAATCAGATAAAAAGATTATTGAAGTAGTTAAATTTATAACTGAATAAAGGTATACATAAGTATACCTTTTATTATGCATAAAAAAACGAAGATTTAATTCTTCGTTTTATTGTATATTTATTCCTGAAAATAATGGATTACGATTTAAGAATGATAAATCATCATTAGCTGCTTCAGTTATTTCTTCAGGTTTAACTTCATTATTGAAACTTATTGGTTCAGAAGTTTCAGTAGTTACTGGAGCAGGTTCTACAACAGTAGCACTTTCTTGAATAGGTTCTTGAACTGGAGTAGTTTCAACTACTTGTGGTTCTTCAATTGTTGGAGTTTCAGTTACTTCATTTTGAATTGCATTTTCTTCAGGAGTAACTGTTTCTTGAACTACTTCTGTCTTAACTTCATTTTTATCTTTTAAATCAGCGTCTTCAATTTGATTTTGTAATCCTAATTGAGTGTCTGATCCTAAATCATCATCTAAGTCTATTAACTTAATAATTTCATCAAATGTTGTATCTCCTTGAAGTACTTTTCCTAAACCATCTTCAAGCATTGTTCTTGTATCAGCTCTACCATATACTGCTTTTCTTAATTCAGATTTAGGTACGTTTTGAGTAATTGCATCTCTAACGTGTTGATTTAATAATAATACTTCATGTACTGCGATACGTCCACGATATCCTTTAGAACATTCATCGCATCCAACTGCATCATATATTTCATTAACTTCTTGTTTCATTGTTTTTCTGAATATTTCTTTTTCATAATCAGTAGTTGGTCTAATTTTTTTACATTTAGGGCATAATCTACGAGCTAACTTTTGTGAAATGATACCAGAAAGGGCAGATCCAAGTAAGTATCTTTCAACTGACATATCTGTTAAACGTTCGATTGTGTTAAGAGCGTTATTTGTATGGATTGTTGATAATACTAAGTGACCAGTAATGGCAGCTCTAACTGCGATTCTTGCTGTTTCATCATCACGAATTTCTCCGACCATTATGATATCTGGGTCTTGACGTAAGATAGAACGTAATACTGATGCAAATGTTAAACCAATTTCTGATTGTGTTTGAACTTGGTTAATACCTTCGATATTCATTTCGACTGGGTCCTCAACTGTGATGATATTAGTTTCTTCATCATTTAATGCTTGAAGTACTGAATATACAGTAGTTGATTTACCAGAACCAGTAGCTCCGGTTACTAGGATAATACCATTTGGTAATTCCATCATTTTATGTATTTTAGTTATATTGAAATCTGAAAAATCTATATGATCAATACCTTGAGCAGACATTGTATAGTCCATGATACGAAGAACGACTTTTTCACCCATGTTAGTAGGAAGTACTGATACACGGATATCTATAGGTTGATTATTAATTGTTGTTCTTATGGCACCATCTTGAGGTATTCTTGATTCTGTGATATTCATACCAGAAATAATTTTGATACGAGTTACTAAATTTCTTTTTACGTATAAAGGAACAATAGAGTAGTCATGTAATAAACCATCTATTCTTATTCTTATTTTAATTCCTTCTTCATATGGGTCAAAGTGGATATCTGATACACCTTTATCAATTGCATCTAAGATGATTGAATTAACTATATCAGTAATTGGTGTATTATTGTAATCAAATGTAACCATACCAGTAAGTCCAGCAGCACGAGTAGCAGGTCCGCCACTTGATGCATCAGATAATTCTAATTCAGTACTTTGAGTTGGTGTTGGAGCATCACTAGGTAAAGCAGTTTCATTTCCTGGTAGTTGAGGAGCATCTCCTGGAAGAGCAGCTTCAGCAGGATTAGCTGGAGTTGCTGGAACACTTTGAACTGGAGCTGCTTCATTTCCTGGTAAACTTGGAGTATTGCCAGGTAAAGTGCTAACAGTTTCTTGGTCAGTTGTATTTTCTTGAGCTACAACTTGTGTTTCAGGCGCAGTTTCAACTGCTGGAACAGTTTCTACATTAGGTATAGTCTCAGTTGTAACATCATTATTTACTATCATTTCTTGATTATCCATAATATCAACCCATTCTTTTATTCTAATAAAATTATAAAAGAATATATATTAATAGTCAACAAACTGGGAATTAAAAAAATAAAAAAGGAAGTATAAAACTTCCTTAACAATTATTACTTACTCTAATTGTTGTAGATTTAAGAGATTTTTTTGAAGAATCTATTAAATCAAATTTAACTGAATATGTATTTCCATCACTTAATCTTTGACATTGAGTTTGATTATTACTTGAATCATAGCATGTTGCTTGAACAGATAAACCATGACTTGATGGAGTAATTACACTACCATTTAATTTAACATCTACTTTAGATTCTACTGAAGAACCTCCAGTAGAAGAGTAGCTTGAATAGTTTGTACAATTAGAACCTTTATAACTAATTTCATAGTTTGTTGCAATACCTTCAACTTTAGCAGTAGTACCTGCTGACATATTAGCAGTAAAGTTTGAGTAAGATGCTTTAACAATATATGTTACTTCACCAGCAGGTAAGTTAACAGCCATTGTTGTATTAGTTGTAAATCCTAAATCAACAGTTCCACTTGCTGTTTGTTGATATACCCTATAACCAAATGTTCCAAATACTGAATTGTTATAAGCAACTCTTTCATTTTTCATTCTTTCAGCCCATGGTTTATAAATCTTTGATTCATTAAAGTATTTAGTTAACCATTCATCGCTGATTGCATTTGGAGTATATCCATTCCATGTTAATGTAACTTGTGATCCATTCTTAGTAGCTTTTAATCCTCCAACATTTGGAAGTTGTGAGAATCTTTCACTTACTGTATCAGGAGCAGTTCCATCTTTAAAGTAAGCTACTTCTTTTAAGTCACTAGGAGTATATTCTGATGCTAATTGAATTGGATCAGTTTCTAATTCAACTGTTACTTCTTCAACTGTAGAAGGTTTAGTAAATGTTGAATTCTTTTCCATAATACCTTTAACAAGTGATTTAGTAATTGCTTTTCTAGCAGCACCACCTTCAGAGTTTAGTAGGTAGTGATCTTTTGTAATCTTATCATATCCATACCATGTAGATATTACATAGTCTGGTGAATAAACATTTTCCCAAGAGTCACCAATTAAATCTCCGTGAATTCCAAGGTCTCTCTTAATAGCAGCATCTACAGTAGATGTTCCTGTTTTAGCACATATATCAGTTCCTGATACTGTACCAGATGATACTGCACCAGATTGAACTGCATATTTTAATATTTGAGTAATAATATAAGCTGTATCTTCACTCATTACTTCAGTACGTTTTGGATTAACTTTATAAGTTTCACCAGTATCTGTATATTCAATTGTTTTAAATGAGTAAGGTTCAATATAAGTTCCACCTCTAGCAAAAGCACCATAAGCAGCTGAACTTTGAAGTGGGTTAACACCATCGAAACCACCAATTGAGTTAGTTTCTAGTAAGTTACCATTACCATCTTCAATAGGATACCATCCTAAGTTATTTGCAAATTCTTTCTTTTGTGCATTTGTAGTTTGTTGGAAAGTTTGTAAAGCAGGGATATTTCTTGATTGAGCAAGTGCGTATTTAATAGTCATAACACCTTTAAATTTATTATCCCAGTTTTTAATTGATCCACCAGAAGAGTAGTTATATTCTAAGTCTACTACAGTATTTGATGAACCCCATCCTAAGTATTCAATTGCAGGACCATAATCAATTACAGGTTTAGCAGTTGAACCAGGGTGTCTTGAAATTTGAGTAGCATAGTTGAAACTACGTTCTCCTTTTTTATTTCTACCACCACCAATTGCTATTATAGAACCATCTTTAACAGATGTTACTGCAATACCAACTTGGCTATAATCGTTTTTATATTTAAAGTTTTGACCATATTTAGCAAAGTCTCCATTAGTAATATCATTAACTACATCTTGTTTTTCTGGAACCAAAGTAGTGTAGATTGACATTGATACATTATATGGATTATTACCAGTTCTCTTGATAACTTCATCTACAACTGTATCAACAAATGATACATATCTATTAACTGAACTACCAGTTTTATCTTTTAATAAATCTTTAATATGAATTTTTTTAGCAGCTTCACATTCTTCTTCAGAAATGTAGCCATGTCTTTTCATTAAGTTTAATACAATATTTTTTCTTTGATTTGCTTTTTCAGCATTATTATATGGATTATAAGAATCAGGAGCTTGATATAATCCTGCAATTAAAGCAGCTTCTGGTAAAGTTAAATCTTTAGCACTCTTACCAAAATAAGCATTACTTGCTTGTTCTACACCATAAGCAGCTCCTAGATAAGGAATGTTTGTATAGAACTCTAATATTTCTTCTTTAGTATATTTCTTTTCAATAACGAATACTGCTAAATAAATATCAGTAAACTTTCTTATAATACCTTGAATACCAGTAGACTTAGTAGAAGTAGCTACTAGTTTTGAAATTTGCATTGTAAGTGTTGATCCACCACCAGCATCTGAGTGTCCAAGTAATTGTCCACCAACTGCTTTTGTAAATCTTGCTAAGTCTATACCATTGTGTTGGAAGAATCTTGAATCTTCAGTAGCAACTATAGCATCAATTAAAACTTCAGGAAGTTCATCGTATGTTACTACTTCACGATTTTGAGATCCAAGTCTAGCAAACTCGTTTCCATTAGCATCATATAATACTGTTGAACTTGCTTGATATAATTTTTCTTTACTAATTTGTGGAGCATGAATTACTATGTAACCCATAAATCCAACTCCTGCTAAACAAATGAATATTAGAAGTAGCATAAAGAGAATTAGTAATTTATCTTTGAACGTTCCGTATTTTAATCTTTTTCTAAATCTTTTCATATCGAATATCATCACCTTAAATCTATTTTTTAAGAAAACGATAGGCCATAAATATATAGGATTTTCTTTATATTTATGGAATACTAATTTACTATGTTCGTCTTCGTAAATTTCTTTTCTTCGTTCTAACTTATTATACTCTTTCTTAGGGTTCTTTTTAAATAGAGGAGTAGAAACTTTACATTTCTTTGCCTTAACTTTTTTCTTATCTTTTTTCTTTGGTTTTACCTTGGTTTTGATAGGTTTTTTAAGTTGATTACCTTCAAGTACAATTAATGGATATTTTTTAGCAATACCATCTTTTTTCTTAGTGGTTTTTCTTTTATTTGTTGTCTTTTTCTTGGCAGTTGTCTTTTTAGTTTCTCCTAGCTTCTTAGTTTCTTTTATCGTTTCTTTAACTTTAGTTTTTGTACTAGTTTTTTTGGTAGAAGTTGTTTTCTTTTTAACTTCTGTTTCTTTTTTATCAGTCTTTTTAGTTTCTTTTAATTCTTCTAAAACAGAACTCTTAGTTTTAGTACTAGTAGAAGGCTTGTTAAAAGTTGATTTTTTAGTTGTTTTTTTCTTTTTAGTTGCCATAATTACTCCTTAAAGTATATTTTGTCTACTATATCAAGATAATCAATTCTTGGATTTATTTTTAAATTTATTACATATCCTTTTTCTTCAATATAAGAATATGGAATACTTTTTCTAGTTTTATTATCTTCTATAAAATTTATAATATCATTTCCATCAAGATAATATATTAAGTTATTCATACTAATTATTAAAAAAGTAATACCACCATGTTCTAAGATCTTTTTCATATGAAGTAATTGATGCTCATGAATATTTTGAAGAGGAAACCTTGTAGTTTCTCTTGTTTCTTTAGCATCAAAATCAATATATTTTCCTTTATACAATCCGTTATAATCTAGTGTTGATGGTGCTTCGAAATATGCTTCATTTATTTTAATACCTTTGCTCGACATTAAAGTACTAACTATCTTAATAGGGGTAGGTTTTTTATAAATAATAGCTTTATTAATTTCTCTATAATAACTATTAGTTAAATTAAGTAAGCTTTCTAGTTTCATACCTCTATTAGCATGTGAAATTTTTTGCTCTTTAAAATCTTTCTTTATCTTATTAGGGTACTGCATATTCTCACCAATATAATTATATAATAAAGATAATGTTTTATCTACAATAATGAACTATAAGTAATAGGTTTTTTTAAGTATTTTTGATATAATACATTTGTTGAAGGAGTGTGTATTGTGAAAATAACAAGTTCTAATTTAGATACAATCGCAGTAAGAATGAGTCAATATCCAACAGATCATAGAAATGAATACATGTTATGTGGTAGAAGTAATGTAGGTAAGTCTAGTTTTATTAATACTATTTTAGGTAGAAAAAATTATGCTCATACTTCAAGCAAACCTGGTAAAACTCAATCACTTAATTTCTATTTAATTAATGATGATTTTTATCTAGTAGACGTCCCAGGTTATGGATATGCTGATGTATCAAAAGAAAAACAACAAAAATTTGGTTTAATGATTGAAGAATATGTTAAAACTAGAAGTAATTTAAGATGTGTATTCTTACTTGTAGATTTTAGACATAAACCAGATGAAAACGATTGTTTAATGTATAATTTCTTAAAATATTATGAAATACCAACAGTAATAGTTGCTACTAAGTATGATAAAGTAAAACCATCTCAAAGAGATAAAGCTGAAAAACTTCTTAGAGATACTTTAAATATACTTCCTAGTGATCAAGTTGTATTATTCTCATCTGTTACTAAAAAGGGAAGAGAAGAAACATACGGCATTTTGTCAAGTTATGAGAAAAAACAATAATAGAGATTTTTATTATTGTTTTTTTATGCTAATATAAAAATAGGTGATGATAATGAAAAAAGGTTTTACTTTGGTAGAATTACTTGCTGTTATAGTTATAATTGGATTACTTATGACAATAGCTATCCCAGCTGTATTAAAAGTATCAAATAATGTTAAAGAAGAAAGTTATAATACTAAGATTAAAATGATTACTAATGCAGCAGTTTCTCATGGAGATGTAATAAAGAAGAATCATTTAACTAATAGAGTTAGTATAGCAAATGGAGATCATAGTGATATTTCAGTAACTTGTACTGATAATAATCCGGATCAATTTGTTACTGCTGATGGAACATGCGATCCTAATGGAACATATCCGGCTTATAGAATGACAGTTCAACAATTAGTTGATGCAAATGAATTATCATATGATGAAAAAGATAGATGTAAATCTCCTGATTGTGAAAAGACTAAATATGATAATGTAATAAAAAATCCTGTTACAGGAAATATTATTAATAACTGCTATGTATATATTTATTATAAGAATAATAGAATATATGCTAAATTCGACAGAACTACTTGTGATGTAGTTACTGATTATAAAAACGGACATGAATATAAAGATGTTTTAGCATAAATACTCATAAACCTAAATAATTGATATTTAGGTTTTTTTATGCTATCATAAAGGCACTTTATGAAGGGGTGATATACATGAGAAAAACAGTATGTTTAGTTGGTAGACCTAACACTGGAAAATCATCTTTATTTAACAGAATGGTAATGCAAAATAAGGCTATTATTAGTGACCATGCAGGTACTACTAGAGATAGACTTTATGGTATTGCATATCATAATGATAAATCATTCAATGTTATTGATACTGGTGGTATTGATTTAGAGAATGCTGACTTTAATGCAAATATTAAAATGCAAGCTGAACTTGCTATTGATGAAGCTGATGTAATTGTATTCGTAGTAGATGGTAAAGAAGATTTAACTCAAAATGATTTCGAAGTTAGAAATATGTTAATGAGAACTGACAAGAAAGTTATAGTTGCTGTTAATAAAATAGATAATCCTGAAAGAGAAGACAATATTTATAATTTCTATGAATTAGGATTTGAACATATTGTAACTATCTCAGTTGAACATAAAAGACATATTACTGAACTTTTAGACATGATTACTGAAGATTTCCCTTCATATACAACTGAACCTAGAGATTCTATTTGTAGATTCTCTCTTATTGGTAGACCAAATGTAGGTAAATCAAGTCTTGTTAATGCTATCCTTGGAGAAGAAAGACAAATTGTTTCTGATGTTCAAGGTACTACTAGAGATGCTAGTGATACTAGATTTACTTATAATCATGAAGATTATATTGTTGTAGATACTGCTGGTATTAGAAAACGTGGAAAAATATATGAAGAGTTAGAAAAGTATTCTCTTATTAGAGGATTCAGAGCAATTGAACGTAGTGATGTTTGTTGTGTTGTTATCGATGCAGAAGCTGGTATTATTGAACAAGATAAACATATAGTTCAATATGCATTAGATAATAATAAAGCAATTGTACTTGTAGTTAATAAATGGGATACAGTAAAAAATAAAGATCAAGCTTTAAAAGAATGGAAGCTTAAGATTCAAAATGAATTCCAATTTATTCCATATGTAAGAACAGTATTCTTAAGTGCTAAGGAAAAACCAAAAGTACCAGAACTTATGGATGCTATTATTAAAGCTTATGAATCATTTACTAAAGAAGTTAAAACAAGTACTATTAATGATATTGTAAGAGATGCTTATGCATTACATATGGCACCATCTTATAAAAAGAATAGACTTAAGATATTCTTTGTTACGCAAACTGATATATGTCCACCAAGATTTACTTTCAATGTAAACAATAAGAATCTTGTACATTTCAGTTATCATAGATATCTAGAAAATAAAATTAGAGAAAACATCGACTTAGAAGGAACACCTATTGTAATTCAATTTAAGAATAAGAGTGAATAATATGAAAAGTGTTAAAGAAAAATATATTAGAGATTTAAAAATTGTTAGTGGTATTTTAATAGTTTTAATATTTGTACTTACACTTGTATTAGTTGATTTTATTTCTAAAAAATATGTAAGTGATAATTATAAGAGGGCTTATGTAGAAGTAGTGAGTACTTATGATGATTTTTTACTTGCTAAAGATGTAGATGGAGATTCTAAATATACTATTAAAACTAAAGATAAATATAAAGTAGGTGATATTGTTTATGTTACTTACTATAAAGATATAGAAAATCCAAAAGCAATTGAACTTGTTATGTCTAAAGAAACAAAAGAGGATACAACTGAAGTAAGTATTCCAGTTGAGGAAACAACTACAAAAGTTGTTGAAGAAGTAACAACAAAAGCAACTACTAAAAAACAAGTAGAAACTAAAAATGAAGATAAGAATACAACTAAGAATGCTACTAATGAAAATGTTGATTCAATCGTACTTAATTATGTTGAATCAGTTAAAACTAAATTAGATAATTATTCTGCAAATGAGTCTAATAAACAAACTGCTAAAGAATATTTTTGTAATATAGTTGATTTTATATTCTATGGTGGTGAAATTAAAGGACATACATTTGATGAATTAAGTAGTAGTGCTAAAGCTAAAGTGGTTTATTATGCACTTATTATTGATAGTAAGATTGATAATAAATTCCCAGGTTATAAAGATACTTTAAGTGATAAGTATAGTGATATTAAAGCAAAATTAATTGGTAAATATATTCAAGTTGTTGAATATGTTAAAACTAATGAACCTGAACTTTATGAAGGATTAAAAAGAGATTTCCTTTTATTAAAGAAGAGTGTTGGATTAACTTGGAATGTAGTTTCATCTGCACTTAAGTATGTTGGTGGAAATATTGTTAGTTTAGCTAAAGAATGGTACGAAAACTTTAGAGGATAATATGGAACTTGATAATAAATATTACAACATTGTTATTGAAAGAAAAAGAATTAAAAATATTTATTTTAGAATAAAAGATGATTCAATTTATATTACTTGTAGTAGACTCGTTCCTGAAAGAGAAATAAAAAAACTTTTAGAAAAGAATAAAAAATCTTTAGAAAGAATGGCTAAGAAAGAAGCTTCTAGGCATAAAGATGATTTTAAAGTTTTATTTCTTGGTTATGAGTTAACTTATGAGTATGATACTAAAGTACACTTTGATGATCATAAAGCATATGGCCCAAGTGTTGATAAAATAAATGAATCTCTAGAAAAACATGCATTAAAATATTTTCAAGAAAGATTAGATGTTTATACACCTGAGTTTAATAATCTTCCTAAATTCAGATTAAGAATTAGAAAGATGAAAACAAGATGGGGTGTATGTAATAGAAAGAGTATGACAGTTACATTAAATAGTTTACTTATACATAAGAGGGTAGATTTAATTGATTATGTAATATGTCATGAACTTTCACACTTTGAACACATGAATCATAGCGCAGCATTTTGGAAAGAAGTAGAAAAACATTATAAAGATTATAAGAAAGCAAGAAAGGAACTTAACTCATGATTGAATCTGTTAATAATCCAAAAATTAAAGAGTATTCTAAACTTCAATCTAAAAAATATAGAGATGAATCTGGACTATTTATAGTTGAAGGAGATCACTTAGTTGAAGAAGCTTTAAAGAAAACTCAAGCAGTTGAAATATATTCTTTAGATGATTCATACACTCAAGTAAGTGAATCAGTAATGAGAAAGTTGAGTAGTTTATCTACTCCTCCAAATGTACTTGCTGTCTGTAAGAAACTTGAAGAGGGAGAACTTAAAGGAAATGTATTAATCCTTGAAAATCTTCAAGATCCAGGTAATCTTGGTACAATCATAAGATCAAGTGTAGCTTTTAATATTGATACTATTATTCTTTCTAAAGATTGTGTAGATTTCTATAATGTTAAAGTTTTAAGAGCAAGCGAAGGTATGGTATTTAATATTAATATCGTAATAAGAGATTTAAATGAAACTATTCTTGAACTTAAAGATAAAGGATATACAGTTTATACTACTAACGTAGTTAATGGAACTAATCTTAGTGAAGTAACTGTTCCGGAAAAATATGCGATAGTTATGGGTAATGAAGGTAATGGAGTTACAGAAGAAACTGCTAGTCTATGTGATGAAGCTATTTATATTCCAATGAATAAAACTTGCGAATCACTTAATGTAGGTATTGCTACTAGTATAATTCTTTATGAATTTAGTCAAAAATAGACCAATTTAATGGTCTTTTTTATTTTTTTGTTGACAAAATAAATGCTTAGATTTATATTGAAAATGACATTTTACAAAAAATTATATTTTATGTATGGGTGTACTACATTTAAAATGTGGTTTTTTGTGTTATATGAAATTAATTATGGAGGTGGTAAAACTTAAGATTCTCTAATACAAGACATACATAGAATATTAATTTCGGTGTTGGTGTCTATTTAGGAGGAAGTATGAGTTTTATTACAGTCAAAAACTTAAATAAAACATTTAAAGTCTATGAAAGAAATTCTGGACTAAAAGAAGCATTTAAAACACTTATCAAAAGAAAGTACAAATTAGTACATGCAGTTGATGATATTTCTTTTGATATAAAGAAAGGCGAAATTGTTGGATACATTGGTCCTAATGGAGCCGGGAAATCAACGACCATAAAAATGCTTTGTGGAATCTTAAAACCTGATAGTGGTGAAATTACAATCGCAGGTTTTAATCCTTTCAAAGATAGAGTTAAATATGTAAAAAATATCGGAGTAGTATTTGGTCAAAAGTCCCAATTATGGTGGGACATTCCAGTAATGGATTCGTTTGATCTATTAAAAGACATCTACAAAATTAGTGATGAAGATTATAAGAAAAATCTTAAAGAACTAATTGAACTACTTCAACTTGAGAAGTTTTTACATACTCCAGTTAGACAGTTAAGTCTAGGAGAGAGAATGCGCTGCGAAATTTGTGCATCATTACTTCATAACCCTAAGATATTATTTCTAGACGAACCTACCATTGGTTTGGATGCTGTATCAAAGGTTAGAGTCCGTAAATTTATCAAAGAAATAAATAAAAAACGAAAGGTTACCATCATTCTTACTTCACATGACATGCAAGATATTGAGTCACTAACAAATAGACTTATAGTTATTGGTCATGGAAAGAAACTTTATGATGGAACTCTTTCTGGCATCAAACATAAATTTTCAAGAACTAAGAAACTTGAAATTTTGTATAACAACCTAATAAAGACACCTGAAGTTGAAAATGTCACAATCCTAAAAAAGGAAAAGGATAAAATTTTACTTGAAGTAGATATGAGTAATCAAACAATAAGTAACATTGTTAAAGTTTACTCTGATTACTGTGAAATCAAAGATATTAATGTATATAACAAAACTATAGATGAAATTATTTATGAGTTATATAAAGGATTAAATCTATGAGAGGATACATTAGTTATTTTAAAGCAGAGTTAAAAGCTGGTCTTCAATATAAAACTGCTGCTTTATCAGGTTTAACAACACAATTCTTTTGGGGAATAATCTTTGCACTTGTATATACATCTTTTTATAAACATACCACAATTCAAGATATTAATTTAAAAGAATTAATGGATTATGTATGGCTTAATCAAGCATTCTTTGCACTTATATATATTGGTATTAATGATGAAACTATAATAAATTCAATAAAAGATGGTACAGTTGCATATGAGTTATTAAGACCATATGATTTATATACTTGGTGGTATGTTAAATTAGTAGCAAAAAGATATGCACTTGTTTTACTTAGGTGTGTTCCAATTGTTATATTTGCATGTTTTTTACCAGTACCTTATAATTTGAGTTTACCATTTAGTATATTCACTTTTTTAATGTTTTTACTAACAATGTTTTTAGGAACAATTTTGGTAACAACAATTAATATGATAGTTACATCACTTGCTTTTTTCACTAATGAAAATAGAGGAATCTCATCAATTATTTATACAATTGCAGATTTGCTTGAAGGATCACAAATACCACTTCCTTTATTATCAGGAGTAATTTTAATAATTGCTTCATTTACACCTTTTAGATTTATAGAAGATTTACCATTTAGACTTTATTCTGGTCATATTGATATAACAACTGGATTTAAAGATATAAGTATAGAACTTATTTGGATTATTGGATTTTTTATAATCGGTAAATTAATTTTAAAGAAAGCACTTAGTAAAGTGTCTATTCAAGGAGGTTAGAATGAAGTTATTATTACATTACTTTAGTATGCATATAAAAGTTTATTTAGAGTATAAAATGAATTTTTTCTTAACAATGATTGCACAAGTGTTAATACTTGGTACTGAATTATTTGCAGTTTATACTTTATTCGATAAATTTGAATTACTTGAAGAATTTAATGTTAATTATTTGTTTTTAGTATTTGCTATTAATTGGTTAGGTTTTTCACTTGCTGAGACATTTGGTAGAGGATTCGATGAGTTTAAGAAACTAATGAAAAAGGGTGGATTTGATATTCTTCTTATAAGACCAAGAAACATTTTCTTACAAATATTAGGAAATGAATTTGCTCTTCATAAGATAGGAAGAGTAATAGCATCTTTTTATCTATTAGTAGTTTCTGTAATTAATTTAATACCTGAGATTACACTTGATAAGATATTACTTGTAATACTTATGGTATTAGGTGATTTTACTATCATAGTTAGTTTATTCATCTTTGGCGCATTCTTTGTATTCTTCACAGTAGAAGGATTAGAATTTATAAATGTATTTACTAATGGTACTAAACAAGTTAATGAATATCCAATTAGTTTATATCATAAAGCTGTAGGTTTTATATTTACATTTATAATACCAATTGCATTATGTAATTATTATCCAATTGAATATTTAGTTAATAATAGTAATAGTTTAATTTATTTCCTTATGCCTTTTGCATCATTAATAATTTTAGGAATTTCAGTATTAGTGTTTAATTTAGGATTGAAACATTATTCATCTACAGGTTCATAAAAAAAGACATCTCTTTCGAGATGTTTTTTTTATCTTAATTTAAATTGTACTTCATTAGTTTGAAGTTCTCCGTCTTCCATATATTGAACAGAGTAGACGTCGTTAATTTTTGAATCTTGTTGATCTTCATCGATATGTTTAACAACATTTTCGAAGTAGTTTTTATCACCAAATTCAACAACGTCTGTATAATTTATCCATACAGGTTCCATAGTGTCTTTGATTTCTTTTTCGGACATACCTGTATTCTTGCTTGCTTTATCAATTATCATATTAACTCCACCAATTCCATTGTTATAAGCTTGGATACCCAGTGGAATATTATAATCAAAGTAGGCTAAGCTATATTGAAGTATTATTGTACCTACGGCAAGATTTGTTTTTTTGTTTTGTAAATCCTCACGTGTAATTATTATATCTGTTTTTCCATAATACTTTGATGGTTCATCTGTTAAGACTATAGTTTCTAACATATTCTTATCAAAATTGAATGAAGTTATAACTTGATCTTTCCATGAATCGAATACAACATGCATTAAGTTATAATCATCACCACCATATTCTTGTGAAACGATATCATAAAGTAGTTCAGGAGAGATACCTCTTCTTGCTGCATATTGTTTAATGATATCTATAAATGGATCAGTTCTATCATTTATTCCTTTATCATAAACAGCATTTACATCTACAGCGATAGGTTTAATTTCACTTGTTTCTTCTTCAAGTGTTGTTACTTGTGGTGCAGTTTCTTCCATGTCTTTTGTTGAAGTAGAAACAAAGTATGCATCATTATCGCTTACTGTTATATCTTTACTGATTGTTTTTAAACTGTTATCAAATGTTTGTGGTTCATATGATGATTCATAAGTTGTATTAGTTTTAATTTTCGTATTTTGTAATTCTTTAACTTCAGTACCAATTTGGTTGAATAGGGCAACACTAATAATTCCGGATGTTATTATTCCAACAGCTGCCTTTGTTTTAATAGATTTAATCTTTTTTTCACGCATTTCTTGCTTCATAAATTTATTATAAAGTTTATAAAGTGGATCATATAATTCATCATAATCTTTGAATAATATTGATACATCCATTTTTGAATGTTTTAAAAATAAGTTTTTAGTATTACTGTTATGTTCTTTATAATTTTTATCTTGTTCAATTTCTCTCATTAATTGAAATAATTCATAATCTTCAAGGATGAAGAATTTTCTATCTAAAGTGGCAACTTTGCATCGAGGTCTATTGTTGATTAATTCAATTGTATATTTCATATAGCCATTGCCTCCCTTACTTTATTTATGGTTTCTTCATCTACTTCTAGGAAGTTAATTGATTCATTTGCAACTACGTATTCACTTATATAAACGTTATCTTCAGAGTCTTTATAAGCTACGTAATTTTTATCATTCAATTTAATTGAATCTATAAAGTCGTATTTAATATTGTCTATGATAATTTCAAATAATTTCATGATATCACTTCCTGTAAATATTATATCAAAGCATGTAATATTTACAAAGTATGCTATGTATAGTTTTGTATAATAAATTGACAAAAATATGTAAATTATTTATAGTAAAATTAGGAGTAAAGTATGAAGAGGTTAGTATATGTGGGTTTATTTATTTTAGTTTCTTTAGTTGTTTTAATCACAAGTGCAGATCTTAGTTATTCGATAAGTACTTTTGAGATTAAAAATGATGGTGAATACTACTTAACTGCTGGTACGAATGTAAGGATGACTGGTACTTTTTGTAAGTCTTTAAAATATGTCGATGATGGTACTTCATCAGTCTTTAGAGATAATAGCGAATTAATAAAAATACCCAAGAATACTTCAAATTATTTACTTATTGTTAAGTCTAATGGTAATACAAGTGGAAGTTTAAGAGAAGCTAATTGCATGCTTTATGAATATAATGCACCACTTTTTAGTGCAACTTGTACTGCGAATGCGATTGGTGCTGATGAATCTGCTTATTGTGACCTTTATTTAACTACATCTAATTATGGTAATGAAAGAATAAACCTTAAAAAAGTAGGTAATAATTTATCTATTACTGATTTTGAATCAACTAACTTTAATTATGTTGAGTCTAATAATTATTTTACTTTTATGCCTAAGGATGATTTAAAAATTAATTATAAATATTTGGTTGGAACTTTAAAAGTTACTAATATT
>JAILLM010000077.1 GCA_024693165.1 Bacilli bacterium
AATGTATTATTACATTCATTTTTATATGTAAAATGATATAATTGTTATAGAGTAAGGAGATTTTTATGAATAGAGGAGCAATTAAAGGAAAAGAACTTATTTATTTTATTCTTGTGCCAGTTGGAGTATTTTTATTCTCTGTAGCATTTGATGCTATAAACAATGTTTATTGGCAAAAAAAACTAGATAATGCAACTGAAGTAATATTAAAAGATGCCTTAAAGGCAGAAGCAGTTGATACAGTTGAAGAGTATGTTGAATTTGCTAAAAGAAGATATGAAGATGCTAAATTTGATAATAATGAAATTAAAGTTACATTTATGACTGATGAAAATCATTCGGTGTTATTAAGTGATATGTATGAACATTTCTCTATATATGGTTATGTTACTGGTCAAAAACAATATGTTACTTCAAGATATAAAGGTTATATTGATGAATATAATGAAGCTCAAGTTGAAAAACTACAAGAAGTATTTGAAGATGATAAAGTAGAAGAGGAGACTGATTAATATGAAAAGAAAAGGTTTTACATTAGTTGAATTACTTGCTGTTATTGTAATTCTTGCTTTACTTATTGTACTTGCAGTTCCAATATCTAATAAAGTAATTAATGATGCTAAGAAGAAGACTTTTGCTAAATATGTTGATAAATTATATTTAGATGTAATTAATACTTATGAAGCTGATAAAGCATCTAATCCTGCTTCTAATTATAAATGTTTTTTATATGATATAAAGAAAGATTTAGATTTAGATTATACTAAAGATTTTGAAGGATATGTTGTTGTAGTTCCTTCGATTGATAAATCACAAGTTTACTTCACAATACATAATAAAAGTTACTATATTAAGCATTATAAATATATAAAAGAAGAATCTGATAGTGATCAAGATAAGAAGACAGTATTAGAAGTTCTTGATAAATATGTAGTTAATGAATATAAAGATGATAAATATGCTTATATTGATAATGAATTAGGTTGTACAAGTGTAGTTGATAGAGCTAGCTCTCTAGCAAAATAATAATAAAATATATTAAAAAAACTATTTGAAAATTATATATATGTATGGTAAAATACCAATAGTTCGAAAAAAGGAGGCATTATAATGGCTAATACAAAGAAAACAGGTGCTAGACACAATGTTGGTCTTAAAAGTACTGCAAGTGGATATATGCTAAGACCTACTTCTAGAAATGTAAAAAATGGAGAAAAATTAGAATTAAGAAAATATGATCCTATTACTCGTAAAGTAGAAGTTTTTAAAGAAGTTAAAATTGCTACTAAGAGCGCTAAGTAGTTTATTATAAATTAAAACTTTTAGGAAAGGAGTAAAGATATATGAATATTAGTATTAATGATATTAAAAATGGTATGACTATTATCGTTGATGGAAAATTATGTACTATTGAAGATTTCCAACACGTTAAACCAGGTAAAGGTTCTGCATTCATGAGAATGAAATTAAGAAACTTAAGAACTGGTGCTTTAGTTGAAAATACTTACAACACTAATATTACTGTTGAAAGAGCTAGAGTAGATAGATTACCTATGTCTTATTTATATGCAAATGGTGATGAATATGTATTCATGAATAATGAAACATATGAACAAATGGAAGTACCTGCTGAAAAATTAAAAGAACAATTAAAATTCTTAAAAGAAGGTATGGAAGTTCAAATCGTAACATATGAAGGTGAAATTTTAGGTATTAACTTACCAGATAAAGTTGAATATGAAGTTACTGAAACAACTGAAGCTGTTAAAGGTAATACAACTAATAATGCACAAAAAGATGCTACTATTGAAACTGGTTATGTAGTAAAAGTTCCTCTATTCATTCAACAAGGTGAAAAGATTCTTATTACTACAGAAGACGGAAAATATGCAGGAAGAGCTTAATATAAGCTCTTTTTTATTTGTTTTTCTTTAAGAATGAGGAAAAGTTTTGTATAATTATCTTAGGAGAGTGGGTTATGAAGATATTAAGTATTAAACTCGGAAGAGAAAAAATAGAAATTTGGCAAGTATTTATTTTTATATTCTTGCTTTTAATGTTTTTTGTATGTGTTTTCTTAGGCTATGGTTTTATTAGTAGTGCACACTCAAATGTTGATGTTCAAGAAGTTGAAGAAACCGAAGAATTGGGTATTATTACAGATTTTAGTAAGATTAGTAGTGATAATTATAATAATACTAAATTAAATGAATATTATAAGAATTATAAAAGATTAATATCTGATAATGAGGGTGTTTTAAAACT
>JAILLM010000082.1 GCA_024693165.1 Bacilli bacterium
GATATTACCTACTAATTCTAGTAACGTTTCAGATGCATATAAACAATCTTTTAACTCATCTTTAATATCTTTATCAACATTAGATTCAATTATATCATTTGAAGTAACTACGATAGTATTCAAACTAGTTCTAATTTCATGAGACATATTAGATAAGAATCTAGTTTTTTCTAAATTAAACTTATTAGCTTGATCCCTAATCTCTTTTAATTTTTCTACCCTTTTTGTATCATAATTTTCAATAATAAACTATATTAAAATACATATCAATGTTACTTCACAACAAATAGTTGTAATACCTGGAATAACCAATCTTGCAATGATACCACCTGCAAGTAATAAAAAATAAAAAATTAAACATAATACTTTTTGTTTTAAGTAATAATTTCTATATCTAATACAAGAAATGAAATCAATAAAGAATAATATAATTCCATACGATATTGCAACTGTAACCGCAAGTCCATCTGCATAAACACCAAATCTATCACCAAAAGAGTTATTAGCAAAATACATTGGTAAGAATAAATCTACAAGTATTACTAATAAACAAGAAATATCTAATATTCTTCTTAAAATGATTCCTTTTTTCTCATTAACCTTTAATTCATCATTATATAAGAAAATAATAAAGTCACTAATTTGTAACATAATTATTGGTATCGTAGTTAAATACATTCTATTAACAATCATATTAAGAACACTTACTTGATCTCTATATGCAATTGTAAATGTAGCTATAATCTCAAGTATTAAACTAATCATAGTAACTGCTATCATTCTAAAGAAAAATACAGATTCATTTGTAGAATTTTTAGATCTTATTAAGAATGAACAGAATATTACTGTTAGAAATAATAAAGACAAGAATTCCATAGTTATAGTAACTAGCATTCTTTATCACCTCCTTTAGTAATTTCCAAAACATTTACAATGTCAGATTTAGTAAATGGTTTTATTATAAATCCAGAAAAACCTAAACCTTTATACTTTTCATTAGCATTAGATGCATCATCTGCAGTCAAAGCATATACAGGTATATTAAATCCTTCAATCTCTTTTAACTTCTTAAATGTTTCTTCACCATTCATATTAGGCATCATAATATCTAAGAATATAAAATCATAAGTATTTTGTTTAACATGTTCAATACAATCATAACCAGATGAAACTAAATCACATTCAATATTTAAACTACTAAATACATTATTAGCAATCTTTAAATTTAATGTTACATCATCTACAATTAAAGCTTTTTTACCAGCATAACTAATAGTATCAAAGTTTTCCATTTTAACACCAACAGTGTGAGGAATATTAAATAGAATATTATTTCTATTTTCTTCAGCTTCATATTCAATATTTCCACCAATCTTATTAGTTAAAATTGATGCAAGTCCTAAACCAAAGTCTGAATTTTGAACACAGTCAAAAATAGATACTGATAAATCATCTATATTGTGATATAAATCCCCGATACCCTCTTCAATGTTTTCTACTTCAACAACTAATCCAGTATCAGTTGGAGTCTCTTCATTCCAGGAAATTTTAAGAGTTAAAGAACCACTCTTAACATAATTTAAGGCATAAGTTAAAACGTTATTAATAATAAGTCTAACTATTTCTTTTTCACCATAAATTAAATCAGGCACACCTGGATCAATATAAACAAAGAAGTTTATTCCATTTGGATCAATCTTCATCTTTTCAACAAACGGTAAAGTTTTTACTTCAGTTTTAATATTATAATTAATTTTATTAAAAGTAGTCTTTTCATTTTCAATTTTATTAATCATTAAAATATTACTAATAACTTCTTGTAACATATCCGAAGAATAAATAATATCATTTATTTCTCTTTTAACTGTATAATTCAAACTCTCTTTTTCAATTAAAGCACGTGATGTATAAAGAATTGAATTAAGTGGAGTCTTTATTTCATGAGACATATTAGATAAAAAGTCAGACTTAAATCTAGCACCTTTTTCAAGTGAAATTATCGCAGCACTTATATCTGATTGAAGTTTCTCTTCTCTCTTTTCTACACCAAAATAAGTAACTACTAAAGAAAAAGCAATTACTAATTCATATAACGAAAGATTAACTTTAAATTGAAAATAAATTGCAAGTATAATTAAAGCTAAAAATAAGAATGGCGAAAAAGCAGAAAAATAATCTATTTTTTTAATATTGATCAAAAAATTAATAATAACTACAGAATAAGCTGAAAAAGCACCTACCATAGTAAATATTACTGAAGGCCCTTCAAATGCAAAACCACCATTTCTTATGCTAATAGTTATTGGTAATGCAAATATTGCAATCATAGATAAAATATAAATTCCAAAATATAATGCACTCTTTTTATTTTTAGTTGGTGATAAATGTAATTCAAAGTTAAAAATATTTACACAATAATAAGAAGTTAAAAAAATTATTAAAGAGAATAAATAAGCACAATAACCCTTAGCTAATAATACATTTTTTAATGAATACCAATTCTTACTATCATAAAAGTTATTACCAACAATATTAATAAGTAAACCCAAAACAAAAATAAATA
>JAILLM010000101.1 GCA_024693165.1 Bacilli bacterium
TGATAATGAATTTAAAGAAGAATATGTAGCAGAAGAGTTATTCCACAATCTTCATACATTAGGATGTAGAGTAGATGAAATATCTAATAAGATTGAAGAATTATCTAAGATATTTAAAATTGAAAAAATCTTATCTGAAAGAATAGATTCATTATATCTAGAAGATAAGATATTAGTTAAGATTCTTTCATATTTAATTATTGACCCTAAGATTATAGCAATTGATGATTTATTCTCATATTTAGACCCAAAGAAGTTAGATATATTATTTGATTATGTTAGAGATCATAATATGTCTATGATATATGTTACAACAAACCCAGAACATTTATTACTTGCTGATGACATTGTATTAATGAATAACTATAAAGCAATCATTTGTAGTGATCGTAGACAATTCTTCTCAGGTAATAGTGTACTTCCATATATGGGATTAGGACTTCCATTCATAATTGAAATGTCTCATAACTTAGAGTTATATGGATTAGTAGATAAAACTTATGAAAGTATAGAAAAGGTGGTAGATCATATATGGAAATAATGTATGTTAATAAAAGTAAAATTGAACTTGCTACAACTGCCTTTTATGGAGATGTTTTAGATTTAATGAACATGGGTGTTGATATAGATGGAATTGAATATGATGATAACTGGACCGTTAAAAAGTTCTTATCTAATTCACTTCTAGCTAAGAAAAGAATTGAAACAGTATTTAAATATTTAGATTTAGATACTAAATATTTAAATGTAAAAATAAAAGATTTATCTAAAGTAACATTTAAATATGTATTATTAAGTCATGCGCTTCTTAACAATGTAAGAACTATCGTTTTTGAAAGATTTGATGTAGGCTTATCAAACAAAGAAAAGAAGAACATGTATCAAATAATTAAGAAGTTAAAAAATGATGGATTAACATTAATATTTATTACTAAAGATTTATTATTTGCAAATCAAGTCGCAGAAAACATCATAGTAATTAAAAATAAAAAAGAAGTATTTAATGGTAAGATTGAAGATTTAATTAAATCTAAAAAGAATATTGTTGATATGCCACCAGTTATTAAATTTGTTGAATGTGCAAATAAAAAGAATGCTGGATTAACATATACTTTAGATCATAAAGAATTATTAAAGGATATTTTTAGAGAGGTTGTCTAATGAGATATTTAATTAGTGTTAGTTATGATGGTGCAAAACTATATGGTTTTGAACGTCAACCAAGAAAGAAAACTGTTCAAGGAGAACTTGAAAGAGTACTAACTAAAATAAATAAAACTACTGTTTTTGTTAAAGGTGCTGGAAGAACAGATCGTGGAGTTCATGCTTATGATCAAAAGGTTCATTTTGATCTTAATATTAATATCACATGTGATGGTTTAAAAAGAGCAATGAATTCAATGCTTGATCCAAGTGTTTATGTTAATAACGTTAAAGTTGTTAACGATGAATTCCATGCAAGATTTGATGTTAAGAAAAAAGTATATAGATATGATATTAATCTTGGAGAATATAATCCAATAATTGATTCATATATCTATAACTACAATAGACCACTAAACATCTCAGCTATGAAAAAAGCATCTAAATATCTTTTAGGAATTCACTCTTATGAAGCATTCACATCTGGAGAAAGAGAAAACTATAATTCAATTATTTATAAGATTGTATTTACTAAAAAGAAAGATATCTTATCAATTAAATTTGAAGGTAAAGCTTTTTATAGATATATGGTTAGAAATTTAGTTGGTGCTTTAATGCAAGTAGGAGAGGCTAAACAACCGCCTGAATACATTAAAGAACTAATTGATAAGAAAAAAAATAATAAAAAGTATGTTACAGTACCTGCAAATGGCCTATATTTAATGAAAGTTGACTATTAAGTCAACTTTTTTTAGTTAACTAGGCAAAACCATTTGACATTATTGACGTAATCACATATAATGTAACTTGGTACATTTTTCAAATTTGTAAGGTTATAAGAAGTGGGAATTCGAATAACTGAGCAATAATTAATTTGAAAGGAAAATTTAAAATGAAAACAACATTCATGGAAAAGAAAGAAACAGTAAAAAGAAATTGGTATGTTATCGATGCAACTGATTTAACTTTAGGTAGACTTGCTACTGAAGTTGCTAACTTACTAAGAGGTAAAGGTAAAGTTACTTATACTCCTCATGTTGATTGTGGAGACTTCGTTATCGTTACTAACGCTAACAAAGTTAAGTTAACTGGAAACAAATTAAACGACAAGATGTACTATAATCATTCTGGATTCCCAGGTGGTTTAAGAGAAAGAAACGCTGCTGAAATGATCGAAAAATACCCAGTAGAAATGATTGAAAGAGCTGTTAAAGGTATGTTACCTAAAAATCGTTTAGGACGTCAACAAATCAAAAAATTAAAAGTATATGCTGACGCAAATTATGCTGAAAAAGCTCAACAACCAAAAGAATACAAGGTTAAATAGGAGGGTAATACATGAGTAAAGTTATAACAGCATGTGGTAGAAGAAAAAGATCTATCGCTCAAATTAAAATGGTTCCTGGTTCAGGAAAAATAACTGTTAATGGAAAAGACGTAAGAGAATACTTACCATTCGAAGTTAATGTTATGAATTTAATGCAACCTTTAGTTGCAACTAAGAACGAATCTACATTCGATATCGAAGTTGTAGTAAAGGGTGGTGGCTACAATGGTCAAACTGAAGCCATCAGATTAGCTATTACTAAAGCATTACTAGTTTATGATGAAAACACTGATCCAAATAGTGATACATCATACAGAAAAATCCTTAAAGCAGCTGGTTTCATTACTAGAGATCCAAGAGTTAAAGAACGTAAAAAATACGGTCTTAGAAAAGCTCGTAGAGCTCCTCAATTTAGTAAGAGATAATTTATTTACTTGTTTCAAGACACGATTATTCGTGTCTTTTTTCTTTAATAAAAAAACTCGAATTAATCGAGTTTTATTTTAAATCTTCTTTAAATAAATTGTTTATTGTATCTATAACTAATTTTTTCATTATGTCATAATTCATATCAATATGTTTGTGATAAATAACTTCATGACATAAATTATCTATTAATCCGATCATTATATGTGTTTTCTCATATAAATTGTTATCTTTAAAACCATTATCTAGTAATATGTTTTTAATTGAGTTTGTCATTTCGATTTCTCTGTGATAGTAGTATTCAGCAACTCTTTTATCTGAGTGAACCATAGACATTATTTCTTCATGAGCAATGTTAGAAACTTTATGATTATTAACATAATAGCTAATCATATTATCTAAAAATTTACTGAAGTCATTCTTTTCAAATTTAATGTCTTGATTATTTAGCAGAGGAAAGAATATGCTGTCTCCATATTTTTCTAAGCCTTCAATTAAAATATCATATTTGTCTTTAAAGTATTGATAAACAATTCCTGTTGATACACCTGCATTTTTTGCTATCTCAGCAGTATTAATATTATGATATCCATTTTCACATATCATTTTAAAACCAACTTCAATGATTTTTTCTTTCTTTTCAATAGCTCTTTTTTGTTTTGGTTCTCTAATTGAATCATTCATTATAGTTCACCTCGTAAGAGAATTATAACACATTGTTATAAAATGTGAAATAAAATTCATATTTTCATTGACTAATGATTTCTATGAAAGTATAATCAATATGAAATACATTTCATATTTTAGAAAAGAGGTACATGATGAGTAGTTTTATTGAATTAAAGAATGTTAAAAAAACATATGTTGTTGGTGAACAACAATTTAATGCCTTAGATGGTATAGATCTAAAAATAAATCAAGGAGAGTTTGTAGTTATACTTGGTCCATCAGGAGCAGGTAAATCAACACTTTTAAATTTACTTGGTGGTATGGATAAAGCAACTTCTGGGGAAATATATATTGGAGAAAATGATATAGCTAAGTTTAATGATAAAGAATTAACAAGATATAGAGCTAATGATGTTGGATTTATTTTCCAATTCTATAACATTATGCCAACATTAACAGTTGATGAAAATGTAAATTTAATTAAGGATGTTACAAATACAAGTAAAAACTCAAAAGAAGTTTTAAAGAGTGTAGGACTTCTTAAACATGCTGACAAGTTTCCACAAGAATTATCTGGTGGAGAGCAACAAAGAGTATCAATAGCAAGAGCAATCATGAAAAATCCAAAAGTACTTTTATGTGATGAACCAACTGGTGCACTAGATTCAAAAACTGGAGTTGAAGTTTTAAAATTATTAAGAAAACAAAGTGATGAAGATACAACTGTAATAATTGTTACTCATAACTCACTTATTTCTGAGATAGCTGATAGAGTAATTAGAATTAAAAATGGTAAAGTAGAATCTAATGAAATTAATAACCATCCAAAAGATATTGACGAGGTAGTTTGGTAATATGTTAAAAAGAAAAATGTTTAGAGATATAAAAAAGAATTTATCTCAATTCATAACAATCTTTTTAATGGTAATGATTGGAATAATGGCTTATTCAGGAATAAAAGCATATATGGGTGGGATGCAAGATACTTCCGATAAGTTTTATTCTGAAAATAATTTACAAGATTTAAATGCTTTAGGTTATTTAAATCATGATGATTTAAATAAGATTAAAGAAATTGAGAATGTTAATGATGCAGAACTTAAATTATCTGTAACTGCAACTACTAATAATGAAAAAACATTATTATTAAATTTTATTGAATCAAATAATATTTCAAAGTTTTATGTTTACGAAGGTGAAGAATTTGATTCAAATAAATCAGGCATATGGTTAGATAATTTTTATGCTATTGAAAATAACATTAAAGTTGGAGATACAATCCTAGTTAAATATGAAACTATGGAACTACAAGAAAAAGTATTAGGACTTATCAATGTTCCAGATCATTTATATGACGTTAGAGATTCATCTGAATTATATCCTGATAGAAAAGAATTTGGATTTGCTTATATGAGCACAAATGAAATAACTGAAGATTATATTAAATCTTTAGTTATGAAAGAAATGAATATAACTGATGAAAAAGTATTTAATAGATTAGTTAAAGAATTTAATTATAAAGAATATATACCATTCACAAGTGTTATGGTGGATGTAGATACTAAAGATAATGTAACTAAAGTAAAAGAATCAATCGAAGATAAAGTTAAAAATGCAAAAGCAATTATTAAAATAGAAGACACTTCTTCATATTTAGCTTATCAAGGTGAAATAGATGAAGGCAAAACTTATGTAGGAGTATTCTCAGGTATTTTCTTATTTATAGCTATGCTATCAGTAATTACTACAATGACTAGAGTAGTTAAAAATCAAAGAATACAAATTGGAACTCTTAAAGCTCTAGGTTTTAGTAATAATAGAATACTATTCCATTATATAGGATATGGTTTTTGGATTAGTTTATTTGCATCTATCATTGGATTAATATG
>JAILLM010000089.1 GCA_024693165.1 Bacilli bacterium
GAAAATCATTGCTTATACATAAATTAACAAATTATCATTATTTAAATGATAATTTGTTAATTTATGTATAAGCAATGATTTTCCAATTGAATTATCACCAATAATAACATTTATCCCATTAGAAAGAGGAACATTAATACACTTACCATCTATTTCTATATCTATTTCTTTTAAATATTTGTCTGAATCAGCATAAAAATTGTTAACAAAATTTATTCTTTTTATATTAGTAACGGACATTGCAAGTCCTCTAAAAGATGGTAGGCACTTTAAATATGAAAAAGAAAAGTCATCATCCTCTTGAGGGTATAAATTCCATCTATGACAGTCAGATCCTGTTATGAATCTAATTGAGGAATCCTTATACTTATCAATATTTTTACTAATATAATATTTATTAAATATTTCGTTCTTTTTACTTTTAAATTCAAAAGCTTCGAAGTAATCTAAAAAGACAATTTCATCAAAAAAATCATCACCCAAACTTTTCACATCATGTTTTCTTACTTTCTTACTAGATAAGCTTTCTTTTTGATGAGCTATCATTACAACGTTTAGTCCAATATTTTTAATAATTTCTAAAAATTTACTTTCACTAAAAGCATTTAATTTATTATCATCATAAAGAGGTTTGTCATTTACTGTATCATAGACTTTTTCTTGTATTTTTGAAATTTTATCATCATCACTATCATCAAAAATAGTAATAACATGAATTACTTTACTATCATAAATAACAGAAAACTCAATTGCAGGAAAAACTTTTTTTATTGATCCTCTGTTTTCTTCACCCTTTAAACGTTTGTACAAAGAATAATCAAAATTATCATGATCAGATATAGAACACATATTTATTTTTCTGTCATTTAGATTTTTAATTAAAACATCAATATTATCAATCGTAGATAAATCTACACAATCATCGCTTTCTCTATGTTTAGATGCTTTTGAATGAATATGAAAATCAATCTTTTGAGCATTTCTAACTACCTTATCCACTAAAATAACCTCCTTACAATTCTAAATACTTTTTTTTAAATAATTTTTCAAATTAGGATCAACACAATAAACATAACAACCTTTCATTCCTCTAGTCATTAATGTTCTATATGTATTTTTAATAATATTATCAGCTATTCTATTAGCTTCTTCTTGTCCTTGTTCTTTAGCAATCTTATTAATGCCTTTTAAAGATTGATCTGTTTTAGCTCTTTTTGAATAATCAGTTACTATATGACCATCTTCATATCTCATATCGTCACCAATGATAACTCCTACATAATCAAACTCTAAACCTTGGCAAGTATGAATACAACCAGCCTCATTAACTGATTCAGGATCTATAGCCCATGTTTGAGAATTACCGAGATTCCAACTCATACCAAAGTTATATTCAGGAATAGATATATCATGAACTTCAGAGTTATTCTTAGCATTACCTTCGCTAATCCAATCCCAACAATATCCAGCTACGATTCTAGATTTATTATTTATAGCATTCTTTTCTTCAATTGCTTTTCTCATTTCATTAGGATCATCAAATACTTTAAAGTCATAATCAAAACCATCTATATCAAAGTTAGCTGTTTCTTTTATTTCTAATAAATTATTTAACCATGCTATATACCCATCAGAACCATTACATCTAAATTGGCTATCTAATTCATAAGTATATATACCTGCTCCTAATTCATTAGCATATTTCTTAATCATATCTTCACTACCAATATCTTTAAGAGTTACTTTTTGATTTTCATCTATAAAGAATATTGAAAATTTTGAAGCATTAATAATTTCTTTAATTTGGTTTTCACCTTTGTTTTGAAACATACCAGACTTAGCATTTAATCTATGTGCTTCATCTACTACTAATACATCTAACTTATTACTATCTTCATCTACAAAGTTTCCAGAACCTTGGAACAAATGATTAATATAAGTTTGAGTATAGTTACCTCTTAGTTTAGCCGAGAATACACTTCTAGGAGCTGCATTCTTAGTAACATAGAAACATGTCATACTTCTTCTATTAAACTCTACTAATAAATTAATAGCTAACACAGATTTACCAGTACCAGGTCCACCTCTAACTATCATTACATTCTTTTTATTATTAGCTACAGTATCAATAGCATTACTTAAAGCATATTCATATATAATCTTTTGTTCATCAATCATGTAGAATTCTTTATTACCTTCTAAC
>JAILLM010000003.1 GCA_024693165.1 Bacilli bacterium
CTTAATCATTAATAATCCCTACTTTCCTATTTTTATATTACTTTTTAGACTCTAAAAAGTCAATAAATGAAACCGATTATCATTTAAAAAAAAACATAAATGAATTATAATAAATACATAGAAAGGATATTAATTATGGATGGATTATTAATTGTTATAGGTTTTATTGTTCTAATAATAATTTTAAGTTCAATAAGACAAATTAATGAATATGAGAAAGGAATTTTATTCGAATATGGTAAATTTAAAAGAATACTAAATCCAGGTTGGCATATAATATTGCCTATTATTCAAAGTTTCCAAAGAATCGATATAAGAACTAAAGCAGTAGACGTTCCAGAACAAGATGCTATTACTAAAGATAACGTAACTATTAAAATTAATGCAGTTTTATATTACAAAATCTTTGATGCATCTAAAGCTATTTGTGCTGTTGAAGATTACAAATATGCAGTTTCTCAATTAGCTCAAACTACAATGCGTAATGCAGTTGGTGCTGTTACACTTGATGAATTATTAACTCAAAGAAATAAAATTTCTACTGAAATTTGTGATGTAATCGATCAAGCTTCAGACCCATGGGGAATTAAAGTAGAAAACGTTGAATTAAAAGATGTTAAATTACCAGCAGACATGCAAAGAACAATTGCTAAGATTGCTGAAGCTGAAAGAGAAAAACAAGCTGTTATTACTAAAGCTGTTGGTGAAAGAGAAGCAGCTAATAATTTAGCAGAAGCAGCAAGAGAATTAAGTAGTGCTCCTGGTGCTCTTCACTTAAGAACTTTAGCAACACTTAATGATTTATCATCAGATCAATCAAATACAATTGTCTTTGCAATTCCAATCGAAGTGTTAAGTGCATTTGGTCAACAAGGTGCAACTAAAGCAGTTGAACAAATTCAAAAATTAACTAATAAAGATGAATAATAAAAAGTAGGAATTATTTCCTACTTTTATTTTGCTCTAATAAATCTCCTTTAACTTTATTATAATTAGAATTCATATATTCAAAAGCATCTTGTGGAGTTTGATTACCTCTTTCTTTAACTTCACTATTCACAATTGCTTCTCTTTCATCACTGTTTAAAAATTCATTATTATTAACAACAAATTTTTCATATACAGGTTGTTCAGTAGCACTTCTAGGTTTAATACTAGCATTAACAGGATTTACTCTTTTAACAGCATCACCTGCATATCCAGATTTTGTAACTATTAATGAATCCTTCATACACATCACCTAAACCTATAATAACATATAAACTTGTAAATTTTAAAGTTTTTTAATAATATATACATGTGATTTATATGAACGAAGAAAATTTAATAAAACATTATAATAAGCATAACGAAGACAAAAGACTTAAAACTAGACATGCACAAATTGAGTACATAACAGGACTTACTTATATTAAAAAGTATTTAAAAAAGGGTTCTTCAATCTTAGATGTTGGCGCTGCAACAGGTGCCTACTCCATTCCATTATTCAATGATGGATATGATGTAACAGCATTTGAATTAGTTAAACACAACTTAAAAGAAATAGAAATTAAAGAACCTAACATTAAATGTGTTCAAGGAAATGCAATTGATCTATCAAAATTTGATGATAATTCATTTGATGGTATCTTACTATTTGGTCCAATGTACCATTTAATAAGTTATGAAGAAAAACTACAAGCACTTAAAGAAGCAAAAAGAGTTGTTAAACCAAATGGACTAATATTCATAAGTTACTGTATGAATGAATATGCAGTTATTACACATGCTTTTAAAGAACGTCAAATACTAAATATCAAAGATGAATTAGATGATAACTTTAAAGTATTAAATAAACCTACTGATCTTTATACATATGTAAGACTTGAAGATATTAATAAACTAATGAATGATACTAATTTGGAAAGAGTTAATATACTAAGCCAAGATGGTCCTGCAGAATACTTAAAAAAAGAAATTAACTCAATGAATGATGAAGAATTAGATATGTTAATAAAATATCATTTATCAACATGTGAAAGACCAGAATTACTTGGTGCTGGAAGACATATTTTAGATATACTAAAAAAAGTGGATTAATATCCACTTTTATTTTTTCTTAGTTTTCTTAGTTGTTTTAGTTGATTCTTCAACTGCTTTTTGAGTTGTAGTGTTTGTTTCTTTTTTCTTAGTTGTAGATTCAGTTTGTTCTTCATCTTTAAATCCACATGCAGTAACAAGTTCTAATTTATAACTTCCTTGTTCAAATGGATCTTGTGGATAAATAATTACTTTTGTATTATCACCATCACATTTATATTTATCATTTTCAAACCAAGCTTTTTGTAATGCTTCTACTCTTTCAGCAATTTTAGCATCTGTTTGAGCTTCTTCTAATTCTTTATATTTGTCAGTAGTAACATAATATCTAATTAAGTTTTCTAATGATACTTTAATTCCTAATTGTTCATATTTAGATAAGAATTCTCTTCTCTTATCTTCATCACCATTTCCAGCAGATTTATAATAGAAATCTTCATAGAATGTAACACCTAACATATTAAGTTTACTCTTCATTTCCTTTTCAGTTTTATTTAAACTAAATGTAGGAATTAATAGAACTACAACTAATAATACTACTAAAACTGCTCCAGTTCCGATTGCAATCTTCTTATGATTCTTGCATAAACTAACTAAGGCACTAAAACCTTTTTTAATACCATTACCAGCTTTAACTAAACCTGTTTTAATAGCACTTAAAATATTCTTAACTACATCCTTAAAACCAACTTTGTTTTTACTAATTACATTTTCTGCACCTTTCTTTTCTGAAGGTACAACTGTAGTATTTTTTTCTTTTTTCAACTTCATCTTTCTCACCACCCTATCGTTAAAATAATTATAACATAAGATTTCAAAAAATGTATATTTTATTTTAATTTTATATAATAATAAGATATAATTTTAGTGAGGTGAGAATATGCTAGATGTAATAATCCCAACATTCAATGAAGAAGATAATATCGAACCATTATACAAAGAATTATCTACTACTTTAAAAAATATAAAATATAATCTAATTTTTATAGATGATGGTTCAACTGATAAGTCATTATCCAAGCTAATAAAAATATATAAAAAAGATACTAATAGAATTAAAATTATATCTTTTACTAGAAACTTTGGTAAGGATGCTGCAATCTACGCAGGACTTAAGGAAGCACATGGTAAATACATATCAATCATAGATTCTGATTTACAACAACATCCAAAACACATTCTTGAAATGGTAGAATTTCTTGAAAAAAATGAGGATTATGATGAAGTAGCAATGGTTAATAGTTATTGTAATGATTCATTCATTCAAAAGAAATTTAAAAAAACATTCTATAAATTAATGACTAAACTAACTCATTACAATTTCGAAGTTGGTGCATCTGACTTTAGAACAATTAGAAACTATGTTGCTAAAACTTTAATTGATTTAAAAGAAACAAATAGATTTACTAAAGGATTATTTGCATGGACAGGATTCAATGTTAAATTCATGAAATACACTCCAGATAAAAGATTACATGGTAAATCAAAATTTAATTTTAGAAAACAAATTAATTATGCAATTGATGGAATCCTAAACTTTTCAACTTCACCAATGAAGATTGCACTATATTTAGGATCAACATTATCAACATGTTCATTTATATATTTAATATATTTAATTATTAAAACTCTAGTATTAGGAAAAGACGTTCCTGGATTTGCTTCCCTAATGTCAGTTATATTACTACTTGGTGGTGTAATACTAACAATGCTTGGACTTATTGGTGAATATGTATCAAGAATTTATATGGAAACAAAGCAAAGACCAATTTATGTATCTAAAGTGAAATTTGGTTTTGATGACGATATACTATAAAAAAAATTGAGGATTACTCCTCAATTTTATTTTGTACTAATAAATCACTATCAGTTTCTTTTTGCACTATGATGTCATTATCTGCATCATTTTGTACAAGTAAATCATTATCTTTTTCTTCTTGTACAAGAAGATCAATATCAGTATCAACTTGAACAATTAAATCGTTATCATTCTCTTCTTGTACTAATACATCATTGTTTTCTTTAACTATTAAATTGTTATCCATTTTCTACTCCTTATTTTTAATTACTTCCATCCATCTTCTTATCTTTTGAGCATAATTATATGCATTAGATGGATTATATTTACCAGCTATTAGTTCAGGTGTATTTAAACCTTGAGACCAATAACCGTTATATAAATTATTAAAATATCCTTCTAAACCTTTATCTAAAGTTTCATAATTGCATCCAATCATTCCACCCCAGTTATTTCTGCTTACTGCCCAAGATGCACATCCTGCAGATGAAGAACAACCAGTTTCCTCAAGTGTAATTGCAACTGCTAAATAAGGATCAAATCCTGTTCTTCTAGTAAAGTCAGCATAAAAATAACCAGTATTAGTTAAATTACTTTTTAAAGACTTATTTAATTTATCAGTTAATTCAGTAATAGTCATACCATCATAAATAATTGAACCATCATCTTCGAATGTTGGAGGTGTACTATAAACATACTCTCCAGTATCATTACCTTCATAAATTGTAAAATCTTCATCATTAGTTCCTTCAATTTCTGAATAAGGTTTATTAGTTTTAACTTCTTCAGTTTTAACTGCTTTAGTGACAGCTTCAACATAACCATTCAAAGAAGCATTCTTTTCAGGATTCATAATTTTTCTTATAGGTTCTAAAATATTTAAATCTGCAAAGAATATCTTTTTAACACCAAACATTAAAGAAACACAAATTATCAAAAATAAAAACAATAATAATATTGGTTTTTTACTATTCTTCATACATATCTTACTTTCTATTTATGTATATAAATTATAACATTTACACAAGTAGTAAGCAATAAATATATAACCCATGAAAATACACAAAAAAAACTATTGGGTTAACCAATAGTTTTAATTCTAACTAAATTGCTTTAAATGCGTCTTTTCTTTTAACAACTGTTAAAACGATAGCACATACTCCAAGTACGATTGCAGATGGAATTAAATAACTATCAACACCAGTTTTTGGTGATTTAACACATTTTGCTTTTGAAGTAATCTTTGTAGATTTCTTACAATTTTCAGGTTGAGATCCTTCAATTCTCCATAAGTATTCAGTTTGATTATCTTCTGTAGTACATTCATAACAAACATATGAACTTTCTGGAGCTTCAGTACAAACATAATCTTTATTCATTTCGATTACTGAGAATAAACCAGCAGCAATAGTAGTATCAGCAACTGCATGACTAACTAATTCAGCTTTAGTAACAACATAATCTGCTCTAGTTAGTTTAATTGCAAAGTAATTACCAGCAGTAGCACTATCTTCAGTTTTAGTGAAGATATAAACTGTATCATCTTCATCTAAAGTATTTTTATCAGCAGCCCAAATTTGGAAAACAGTTAAATTCTTATCATTTAGTTCAACTGTTTGACCAACTGTAGAAACACCAAATAATGCAGTAATATCAGCTAAAGTAGCAATTTCAACATCAATACCATCAGCAGCAGTAGTAGCATAACCATAAGGTGAAACAGCTTCTTTTCTATTTTCTGTTACAACTTTGTTATATAAAGTTCCACTATTTACAGAATTAGCAACACCACTAAGAAGGCCATTAGCAACTAATGAAAGTCCTCTATTATAACCAGTATGACCTTCACCTAAATATAAAGTTCCAACACCAGTGTTTTCCCAAAAATCAAGAATTTGTTCTTGAGTACCAGCAGCATGAAATGCAGACCAATCTGATTCACTACCAGCATAATTTACATAATCTCCTACCTTGTATGATGCAGCATTAGCAACTACAGGAATAAAAGCTAAAGCAGCAACAATACCAGCAAATAATTTTTTCATCTTTTTATCTCCCTCTATTATATTTTTATAAATTAAATATATCACAAATATATGAAATAATCTATAATCTTAAATAATTTAAATCTTTTTTACATTAATTGGCAGTTGCATGATGACAAGTCGTTGAATCATGTTCAAGTCTAGCAAAAGTATAACCATGACTTTGTCCATATTGAATGATTCTTTCAACCGCTCTTACAGAGTAACCTTTTGAATCATGTTGTAATACAACATATCTTCCATTTCCTAAACGATTAACTACATTTAAATAAACTTGATCAGTACTTGTAGTACCACCTGCATCTCCACTAGAAATATTCCAGTCATAATATACATAACCACGATTAGCTAGTTCATGAGCAAGACTAGTCATTATACATTTTGATTTTCTACTTACTGTATTAGAAGAACCTCCAGGAAATCTAACTATTGTAGATCTCTTACCTGTAATTCTTTCTACTCTATCATTAATTCTTTCTAAGTCTGCAAAATAAGCATCCATTGAAGCATATATTTGACCATAATTATGAGTATAACTATGAAGCGCAACAGTATGTCCTTCATCATATTCCCTTTTAATAGCCGCATCACTACCATTACCTGTAACAAAGAATGTAGCTTTAACATTATATTGTTTTAATACATCTAAAAGTTGACTAGTATAACCAGATGGACCATCATCAAATGTTAAATAAATAACTTTTCCACTTCCACCACAGCTATATTTAATCTTGCCTTCACAAGAATAAGAACTACTAGAACTAGAACTTGTTGTAGTTGGTGTATAAACTTTAACAGTTCTCTTTACTTCACTAACATTATCAGATGAATCTTTTGCAATATAAACAACTTCATATGTACCATTCTTTTTAGTATTAACTGGATTATTAATAGTAACTTCTACTTCACCATCACAATTATCTACTGCTTTAGCACCTTGATCACTATATTCACTACCATTCTTAATTGAAATACTGGCATCTCCATTAATAGTAATTACAGGAGGTTCAGTATCACTTGCAATAACATCAAATGATTCTTCTTTTTTATTACCACTATCATCACTAACTGATGCTAATAATTTATTAGTTTCTTTATTATAGTTTATATTTAATTTCTCAGTTAAATCTCCTTCGTATTTATCTTTAGCAGTTAATGTTCCAACTAATATCTTTCCATTATTAGGACAAACTTGAATATCTTCTTCAGATTTAGTAATTTCAGGAGCTTCATTATCTACTACATTAAGTACTCCACTTTTAGTATAAGTGTGTCCATCATATTCAAATACATATTCAACTTCATATGTACCTACATTATTTAAATCATATTCACCTACAATTGTTGGTTCAATATTCTTACATCCAAATATGTTTCCATAGCACACTTTACGTAAATCAAAGTCTTCACTATAAACTTTAGATACTATTCCATTAAAATTAGTTATCTTAAATCTTGGAATACAAAAGTTATAAATAAAAAATCCAACTCCAACAAATATAGATAACATTAAAAATACAAATAGAATAATTCTTCCTTTACTCTTAAACATAAACATCACCATCTATAATAATTATAATTTTTATACTAAATTTATACAATAAAAAAAGTGCTTATTCAGCACTTTCTTCTTTCTTTTCTTCAACTACAGAAGTTTCTTCTTTCTTTTCTTTTTTAACAGGTTTTGGTAAAGCATCTTTTCTAGAAAGATTTAATCTACCTCTATTGTCATATCCTAAAGAAACTACCATAATTTTATCTCCTACTGAAACAACATCAGAAGCTTTATCTACTCTTTCATGAGCAAGTTTAGAAACGTGAACTAATCCTTCACATCCTGGCCATAATTCAACAAAAGCACCAAAGTCTTCAACTTTAACTACTTTTCCTTCATATTTAACACCAGTTTCAACTTCTCTAACGATATTCTTAATCATTTCAGCAGCTTTATTAATAACTTCTCTATCAGTATGATAAATAATTACTTGTCCATTTTCTTCTACATCAATCTTAACAGCGTTAATATCTTGAACTGTTTCAACATTTGATGAAGTACAAATGATATTAGTAATAGTTTCTCCACCCTTACCAATAACATCTTTAATTCTATCTGGATTAATCATAAATGTTTCAATCTTTGGAGCATACTTTGAAACATCTTTTCTAGGGCTTGGAATACAAGCTTCCATAACATCTAAGATTTCCATTCTTGCTTTTCTAGCTTGCATTAATGCTTTTCCTAAGATTTCTTTATTAATACCTTTAATCTTAATATCCATTTGTAGAGAACAAATACCTTTTCTTGTTCCACCTACTTTAAAGTCCATATCTCCTAAATGATCTTCCATACCTTGAATATCAGTTAAAATTTCATATTCTTTTTCATCTTTAGAAGTTATAAGACCCATAGCAATACCAGCAACTGGAGCTTTTAACGGAACACCAGCAGCCATTAATGACATACATCCAGCACAAATAGTAGCTTGTGATGAAGATCCATTTGATTCTAAGATTTCAGATACAACTCTAACAGTGTATGGGAATTCTTCTTCAGATGGCATAACTTGTCTTAAACATCTTTCTCCTAAAGCACCATGTCCAATTTCTCTTCTTCCTGGGCTTCCATATCTTCCAGTTTCACCTACAGAAAATGCAGGGAAATTATAATGTAATATAAAGTGTTTTTGAGTTTCTAATGAAATACCATCAAATGCTTGATATTCATTTAAAGCACCTAATGTAGTAATAGCTAATGCTTGAGTTTCACCTCTTGTGAATAATGCAGAACCATGAGTTCTTGGAAGTAAATCTACTTGAGCATCTAATGGTCTAATTTCATCCATTGCTCTTCCATCAGCTCTTACATGTTCATTAACAGTAATTCCTCTAAAGATATCATATTCGATAGATTCAAGAACTAGTTTAACTTTAGTAGTTAATACTTCTAATTCATCTTTATCTAAATCACTATTTTCATTAGTATATTTTTCAATAACTTCTTCTTTAACAGCATCAATAGCAGCATATTTTTCAAGTTTAGCTTTAATACGCATAGCTTTATCTAATTTTTCTGATGCTAATTCTTTAATTTCTTCTCTTAGTGAATCTTCAATTTCAAGACGTTCATATTCCATCTTTTCAACACCGATTTCACTAATAATTTCTTCTTGGAATGCACATAGTTCTTTTACAGCTTCATGTCCTACCATTAAAGCTTCTAACATATCTTCTTCAGATACTTCTTTAGAACCAGCTTCAACCATATTAATTGCTTCCTTAGTACCTGCAACTGTTAAATCAATATCAGATACTTCTAACTCAGCTGGAGTTGGGTTAATTATAAACTCTCCATTTACTCTACCTACTTTAACACCAGCAATTGGACCACCAAATGGAATCTTAGAAATTGAAGTACATAATGATGAACCAAACATAGCAGTTAATTCAGGTGAATTATCAGTATCTACTGAAAGAACAGTATTAACTACTTGAACTTCATTTCTAAAGTCTTCTGGGAATAATGGTCTCATAGGTCTATCAATCATACGAGCAGCTAATGTAGCAGCATCAGTTGGACGACCTTCTCTTTTAATAAATCCACCAGGAATTTTACCTACTGAATATAATTTTTCTTGGTATAAAACCATTAATGGGAAGAAATCACTTAAAATGTTTGCATTGTTACCGACTACAGCAGTAGATAAAACAACAGTATCGCCATATCTTACTAAAACAGCACCATGAGCTTGTTTAGCAATTTCTCCATTTTCAACTATGATTTTCTTACCAAAGAATTCTTTTTCAAATACTCTTTTCATATTTATTTATCTCCTTTTTTATTTTTGTCTTTTAATTTCATAACTCTACAAATAAGTTTATTTCTTACTTTAGGCTTTTGACTAACTTTGTCTTTAACATCATCAAATAAAACTACCTTATCAGAATTATCTTTAATATATTCTAAAGATTCAAAATGTTTTCTAATTAAACAAAGTAATTCTTTACGAGTAGTTTTATTATATTTAGTACAATCAATTGGAAGATTTAACCATTCTATTAATGGAACATATTCTTTTGAAGATACATCAACTAATTCTTCACCAGTCTCGCAATTACCTAAATCAGCTTTAATTTTATTATTACTAATTAGATCAAAATATGTTACTCCATCAATACAACTAACTTCCTTATTCTTAACGATAAAACCATATCTTAAAAATCTAGCATGTCTTAAAGTTTCAAAATTTGTATATTTAACATTATCAGTTACATATATCCTTCCGTAATAAACATCATGTATGTTAATCGTGTGTTTCATAATTTCTCCCAAAAAAATAGACACTTAAAAACAAGTGCCTACTTTCTAATATTTAATTCTTTGATTAACTCACGATAAGCGATAACATCGTTAGCTTTTAAGTAATCTAGTAAGCTACGTCTTTTACCAACTTTCATAAGTAAACCTCTTTTAGAATGGAAATCATGAATATGAACTTTTAAATGTTCAGTTAAATCATTGATTTCTTCAGTTAAAATAGCGATTTGAACTTTAGTATTACCAGAGTCTTTAGCGCTATTACCAAACTTCTTAACTAATTCAGCTTTTCTTTCTTTAGTTACAGCCATTTTCAGTTCCTCCTTTACAATAATTAACCGTTTAAACTGAGATAAAATTCGGAAGCAAATTAAATCTAAGTAAAAACTTACATTGATATATTAACAATAAATAGAAAAATAATCAAGTCTAAATTTTTAGTCGTTAAACTCTTTACGCATTACTATTTTAAATTCATTAAAATCTAAACTATCATATAATTTCTTTGCTATATCATTCTTGCTCATTACTTTTATATCAATAAATTTAGCATCTCTTTTTTCTGCTTCTAGTATAACTTCATTAATTAACTCTTTAGCAATACCTCTATTTCTATAATCACTTTCAACATATAAACCATCAATAAACATACCTTTAACATTATTACTAACCATTTCAAATGCATAAGTATAACCAACTAAAACATCATCAATTAAATATCCTAATAAAACCTTATTATCATCATTAACAAAATTATTAAAATAATTGATAATCTTAAGATCAGTATCTATTGAATCATCATATTGTTTTTCATCTTGAATAAGTTTGGTTAATAATTCATCACACTTATCAGCAAGCTCTTTAGTTTTAATTCTTTCAATCATAATTAAT
This sequence comes from Bacilli bacterium, assembly GCA_024693165.1. Classification (GTDB taxonomy): domain Bacteria; phylum Bacillota_I; class Bacilli_A; order RF39; family UBA660; genus UBA6985. The sequence goes on from JAILLM010000003.1 coordinate 11,129, forward strand.
CACTCATTAACTTTTTATATAAAGTTTTAGCTTTCTCTTCATTTTTCTTTTCTTCTTGAGTAACTGCTTTTTTATCTAAGAAACTATAAAAAACATTTACTAAATCTTGACAATTATAAAACCAAATATGATAACAATCTGGATATAATGAAAACCATTGATTCATATCTTCCATATTATCATAAAATTTAACTAATAATTTTTTATTAATTCCACTCACGAATTCATCTGTTTTTTTAACAATTCCAATGTATTTTTCCATATAACCTCACCTGATTATATTATAGCATTTATTCTAAATCAGATTATAAAAAAAGAATTATGAAAATAATTTATTTTCTAATTCTTCGATTGTATCAATATTAACATATTGTCCATTTACTAAATATCTATAAGAAACATTCTTAGTAGCTGTTTCGCTTGTATCTTTTTCAATATCTTTAGTAATCTTTTTTAAATCAGCTCTTGAATTTAAACTACCTGAAGATACATCTTCGCTTTGAGAAGATCCAACCATAGTTATTTTAGCTTTAGATTTAATATAGAAATATGATTTAGATTTTGAATTCTTGTTTTCAAAAATTGAATAAATATATTCATCACCAGCATCCGTACCTAAAATTTCACTATGATATACAGTTGCAACTGGTTCATAATCTGGTCTTTCAAAACCTTTAGATTCATTATAAAAATAATAAACAACACCTAACAAGGCAACCAAAAATGCTATAAAAGATACAGCAGTATAAGTTGGTAAACTAAATGGCACAAATCCTTCCTTTTTTACACTTTTCTTTGTTGTAGTTTTCTTACTACTTGTTTTCTTTACACTCTTGCTCATATTATCACTCCTAATATAATTATATCATTTAATTAAATATACAAAATATATGCTTATGATATTTACACTATAAATGTAATAAGGATAATCTTTTATAATTATCTACTAAAGCAATAAAGTTAAAACAAAATGATAATGCTAAATATGTCAAAGAAAAAAAATGCCAATCGGCATTTAATAAATTAAAATATACTATCTTATGACAATTTTTTTAATTCCTACGTTGATTATATAATAAAGGACAGCGACAACTACTTTTATCCCATCTATTAATTCTTATTTTGTTTTCTTTTATATAATCAATTATTTCATCATTATCTATGCAACCAATACAAGTTATTTTTCCTTCTTCGTTATACACTATATCTTTAATGTAACTTACGAAAGAAAACCTATCGTATAAATAAATAATGTCATTCATATATGAGATATCTTTATCGTAAATCATTTCTTTTGCATCCTTTTTGTGATTTGATTCAACATCTTGTATCATTATACTCAAATCTCCCATATCAAAATCATTACCATTAGTTTGAATTAATATTTTATTCTTTATATACTTTAATTCAACTCCTAAAAAATAATCTCTATTATTAATTCTAATTTTTCTTTCGATCGTCATAATAATTACACCTCATAAAGATTATAACATACTAATTAATAGTTTATCATCGAAGCAGTATTTTATTTCATAGCTATTATCTTGTCTACATATTATTATTCCCACTGTATCATTTTCTTCAATAGTTTTTATATTTTTATTAATGTAATTCATATATGTCATAATCTGTCCTGTGTGTTCTTTTTTTAATTCTGTTACTTTTAGTTCTACTACTACATAACATTTATACTTAATGTTATATAGAAGTAAATCTATGTAATTATATCTATCTCCTAATTTGATTTTATATTCATTACCTACA
>JAILLM010000013.1 GCA_024693165.1 Bacilli bacterium
ATAAAGATATAACAGCTACAGTTTTATATAGTGCAAAAATACCAATAGTAGTAATGTTCATTTATAAAAATGTCTATTATAAATGCACATTTAATTATAATTTGAAAGAAGAAAACTTAACTGATGAAGATAGAAAAACTATTCTAAATTATATTCAAGATGCATTAGATAATAAATTAGTTGAAGAAATATAGAAATATATTTCTTCTTTTTTATGAAATCTAAAATTTGAGCCAATTTGCATTTTTGACTAAATTATGCTATACTTTAGTCATGTGTGGAGCATTATGCTAGTCATTATACTATTTGAAGGTGGGGCTAAAAATCCATCAATTGTCGAATGACACTTTACACACATGCTTGTTCTGCCCAAGTTCGGGTGTGTGAGTAATTTAAGGCGTAAGGATATACTGAAACGGCATTCAGTTGATTCTCCTTTAGCCGCGTCACTTAATGATCAGAGAATATAATAACGTACATGATGTGAGTGTTAATTAGGGATTAAACGAAGATATTTGTTTATGAAATTATTAATGCAAAAGCATATAAGGATAGTCACTTTTGTTAGGGAAAACCTCTAGCGTGTAAATACCATAGGTATTAAGGTACGGACTAAGTGGTAATCGAGGAACTATATTTGGTAACAGGTAGTCTTCCAAACTAAGGCGAAAGCACTTAAGAGTAATCTTAAGCTTTGGAAGGAGAAATTCACCTCGACCTAAGCCGTAAAATTGATTTGTGGTATACCATACAAATGAACTTTAATTACGGGGAAAGACGAATTAAAGTTTTTTTATGCAATAAATTTGATATAATTAATATAGGGTGAGAATAAATGAAGAAAGATAATTGGATACTTATTATATTTTTAATAACTTTTATTTTATCAGTTGTATTTAGTACTTTATCTAATATTATTACTTTAAAAGCTAATAATGTAGTGTTAGGTATATTACTTATTTGTGTAATAGTATTAGGTATTTTATTTGATATGATTGGTACATCAGCAATTAGTGCTGAAGAATCTACTTTCCATGCACTTAATTCAAAAAAAATTAAAGCTGGTAAAGTAGGATTATTTATTGTTAAGAATGGATCAAAGATTTCATCAGTATGTAACGATGTAGTAGGTGATGTATCAGGAATTATTTCTGGATCAATTGGTGCAGTTCTAGCAATTTCTATATCTAGTACATTTAACTTTAATCAAACTCTTGTAAGTGTAATACTTGCAGCTTTAATATCTTCTTTAACAGTAGGTGGAAAAGCAATCTTTAAACCAATTGCTATTAAGAATGCTAATGATATTATTATTAGACTTGCTAAATTCTTAAGTTTTTTTAAGAGAGGTAAATAATGAAAGCACTTATAACTGGAGCTTCTTCTGGGATTGGAAGAGAAATAGCAAAATATTTAGATAGTAAAGGATATGAAACTATCCTTGTTGCAAGAAGGGTAGATAGACTAAAAGAATTACAAGAATCATTAAAGAATAAATCAGAAATATATTCTTTAGATGTATCAAACCAAAAAGATGTTGAAAAACTAATAGATATCACTAAAGATGATAAAAATATTGAAATACTAATTAATAATGCAGGTTTTGGCTTATTTGGTGATTTTGATGAAACTCCGCTAGATAGAGAACTTGAAATGATAGATGTTAATATCAAAGCAGTTCATATATTAACTAAAGAATTCTTAATTAGATTTAAAAAGCAAAACAAAGGATATATTCTTAATGTTGCATCTTCAGCAGGTTTCTTAGCAGGACCATACTTAAGCACTTATTATGCAACAAAGAATTATGTATTAAGATTAACTGAAGCAATTAATGAAGAATTAAGAGTATTTAGTAAAAACGTACATATAAGCGCATTATGTCCAGGACCGGTTGATACTGAATTTAATAAAGTTGCTAAAGGAACATTTAATACTAAACCTTTAACACCTGAATATGTAGCTAAGTATGCAGTTGACCAAATGTTTAAAAATAAAATGATTATAATTCCTGGAAGAATGCTAAGATTAGGCAAATTTTTCATGAGATTTGTTCCTGAAAGAACACTTTTGAAATTCATATATAGCTATCAAAAAAACAAAACAAAAAATAATTAGGTTTACATTTTAAATAAAAAAAAGAAGCACAACCTCTTGAATGATGGTATAATAAAAATACAATATAGAGGTCCAGTAAATCGGAGGGGATAGAATGGCTAAGAACATCAATATATATGAACATGATGATTTAAAGACTCTTGAATTATCTTCTGATATATGTCAAATGCTAAGAGATCAAGGGTTAAGCACCGTTGGAGATGTGTGGATACTTAATAGAAAAAAATTAAAAGCTATGGGATTTAAAGATGCTGATATAAAAATTATCATCATTAAACTTCAACTATTAGGTTTAGATTTAAACAAAAAAATATACAATTAAGCATTAATTTAATGCTTTTTTTGTGTTTTATTTTATACATCATCATGATATAATGAATTTAATAATAGTGAATAGAAAATAAGGATGATGTGTATGGCAATAAGTATCGAAGACTTCAGAAAATCTCTTAATATAGGCCTATCAAGAGATTTAGTTCAAAAAATTATAACAAAGTATGAAAACTTTGATTTTTCTAGTGTAAATACAAACAATGGTACTAAACTTAGAGAAATCGATGCTTATGATCCTGAAAACGTTGCCGTTTCAGATGCAAAAGACCTATCTTATTTTCTAAATGATACTTTAAAAAGAGCTTATTTATCTAGCAAAGGTATTGATTTAAATGATCCAGAAGCAGATATTAGAGAATTAAAAGCTCAAATTAAAGAAGCATCAAAAATAATCAAAAAATCACTATATTCTAAACCAAACACATTAACAATTTCTAGTAAGGATATCTTAAATAATCCACAAAAAGATGAATGTAGCCATATATTAACTATTAATACAGATTCATCATCAATCATTTCTATTTTAAATTCACTATATAGAAACCTTGCTAAATATGATATTCCTTTTGAAATTGAAATACCTAGATTAAGTAACATGAATGATGGTCAAACTGAAGCTATTAAACTTCATGTTACATCTATGGATTTATATGATACAATCAGAGCTATTTCTAAATTAGATAAAGTTTATAAAAATAGAATTAAAAAACCAAATATGTTTAATGCTAATGTTAATGATGTATTTGGTTATGATTCAGTAATAGATATTAATGGAACAAGATCAAGTGATGTTCTTGGAGTTGCTGTTATTAAAGCAATGGATAAAACATTAGTTGACTTAGCAAAAGATATTCAATTTGATAATATCTCAGTTGTAGATTACTTAAGAAATGCTGAAAATAAAGATGAAGCAAGAAAAAGAGTAATGCAAAGAGTAAAAACTGATTATCCAAATATTATTGATCCAGTTCTTTTAGAAACTGTAAAAGTAATTAAAGAAGAAAAACTTGCTATTAATCCAGATCAAATATTTGTTTCTGATATAGCTGCAAGTGAATTAAATGTTGAATTCGGTACAGCTGAAGATGAAATAACAAATATTAATGAAATCGAAGAAGAAAAAGAAGAAATTAAAACAACAAATGTAATTAAAGAAGCTGCTGCATCAGTTGATACTGATATTAAAGCAGGAGTTCAATCAATAAATGATTTATTCGCAAATCAATACATTCAACCAGCTATTACATTCGGAGCAATTCCAGCTCAAACTGAAGAAGAAACAGCAACAGTTGATCCAAGTGATAGTTTAAAAGTTGAAAATCCAACTGTAACAGTAATTGAACCAGTTGAAAAGACAACTGAATTTAATGAATTAACACAACCTAAATTTGATTCAATTGATGAAAATGTTCAACCAGTACTTACAGCTGATGAACCAGTAGTAAAAGCTACTGAAGAAGAGTTCACTTTACCTGGTGAAGAAACATATGCTGAACCTGCTCAAACTCCAGTTTCAGAAATGTCTACAGGAATTCAAGAAGTAGTTACTCCTGAAGTTCCTGCACAAGAAACAATCGAACCTAAAGAGGTAACTCCAATTGTTATACCTTCAATCGAAGCATCACCAATTGTAATTGAACCTCAAACAATGGAACTACCAGTTAATTTTGCATTACCTGGAGAACAAGTTGTTGCTGCTCCTGAAGTGGAAACACCAGTTGAAACTCCAGTTGTAGAAGAACCAGTAGAAGTAGCACCAGTTGTTGAAACTGCACCTGTAGTTGCTGATGAACCCGTAGAAGTAGTAGCGCCAGTTGTTAGTGAACCTGTTGTTCAAGCTGTTGAACCAGTAGTTCAAGATGATACAGCTGCTGATCTAGATAAAACACAAATTCTAGCTCCAGTTGAACAAGTTCAAACTCCAGTTTCAGAGTTACCTTCAGGAATTAAAGAAATAATTACACCTGAAGTAAATCCAGTTCCTCCATATAATCCAAAAGATTATGAAGAAACTCCAAAAGTTGAAACTTCAGTTGAACCTCAAAATGAGCTTGAAGAAAAATTAACAAAATTAGAAAATGCTCCAGTTGATACTAGAACAATCGAAATACCAACTGAAGAAATAAAAGAAGAATCAGATATATTAAGTGCTATATCAAGTAATCTTGATGTACCAGATAGTTCTAAATTATCTACTGAAGAAAAAATCGCAGTAGTTGCAGATGCATTCACTAAACCAGTAGATCCTGAAAGACAAGCAAAAATTGATAAATATGCAGGAATTTTCCAAGATAATCAAATTCTTGACTTCAGAGTAAGAAATGAAAATTTAGAAGAAATGACTAAAGAAGATGGAACACCATATACATTCTTAGATTATCTTGAAGATAATAAAGTATTAGATAAAATTAAATTAGATTCTAAATATTATATTAAAGATGATCCAAGTAGAGATTACGTAGATGGAAAAACATTTATTAGAGATTATGTAATACCTAACTCAGTAAATGGAAATAGATCAATCGAAGATATCAAAGATTGGTATGTTAAATCTGAAACAAATATAAATGAACAACCAAAGAAAAAAGGTATTTTTGGATTTGGTAGAAAGTAGGAGTAATCCTACTTTTTTATTTGCATTATTATTTTCTCTAATGTATTATATATATCATTAAGGGAGTGATAATTGTGTATAATCAAAAGATACTTGATAAATTAGAAAAGATATTAGAGGCTTATGATATTGTTTTAACTTATTTAGATTACCAATCAGCTGATATGATTCTAGAAAGAAAAAAGATAGTTCAATACTTAGATAAATTATTTGAAAATATAGATACAGTTAGGGAAGAAGATATTAATGGATTAACCACTAAGAAACCATTAAGAAGCGTTGTTAGACTTTATTTAATAAGAAATAATATAGCTATTATTAAAGAAGGAAAAGTAGCTTTAAGTGATTTATCTAAAGATACAAGAAAATATAAAAATGATATATCTAAGAATTCTAAATTTGATGAAGAAGAAATCGAAACAGCTTTAGAAAATAAAGGTGAAGAAAACATTAATATAGTAATGAATAAATTATTAAATTATGTTTTTACAACTTTACTTGAAAGTGTTACTGATGAAAAAATGTTTGAAGAGTTACTTGGTGAAGCTAATGAAACATTACTTTCGTCAATTTATAGTTATGATAAGAGTAAACATAATAACTTTAAACAATACTTAACTTATAACTTAGATATTTTAATTATTAATAAACAAACAAAAATTATAAATGATGGTACTTATAAATCAAACTTTGTATATGTTGATAAATATGAAGATAAAATTATTGAAAGAGTAGATAATCTTAAACTATTAAAAGAATTAATTGAAGCAGCAAATTTATCAATCATAGAAAGAAAAGTTATTGATTATATGTATGGTTTAACTGATGGAGTAGCACATACATATGATGAAGTTGCTCGAGAATTTAAAATGAACAAAATGGGAGCAATTCAAATACAATCAGGTGCTTTAAATAAGCTTAAAAAAGAAAAAAAATAGATTGGTTTTTAACTAATCTTTTTTATTGCATTTAACTATTCTAAGTGCTAATATAAATACTAATTTGAGGGGAAGATTTTAATGAAAATTAATGCTATGAATGACGAAAGAATAGCAATAAGTAATATAGAAAATATTGAATCTATTAAATTTGGTGATTTAGGTCTTACTGGAGTAAAAAGTACCAATAATGGACTATTAAATAATGGTAATACTTTAATAAAACCAATGTTAACAATTGCTTATAATGGAGCTAATATTTTAGTCTTATCATCTGATGATGAAAACTTTGATTATTTTGTTAAAAAAGTAAGAGATATCTACTTAAAAGAAAAAGATAAACCAATCGAAGGATCTATATTAAAAAGACATATT
>JAILLM010000059.1 GCA_024693165.1 Bacilli bacterium
TGTAGCTATTGCGCTTGCTGATTTATATTTAATACGTGCTGCTTACGAGAGGAAATAGAATATGTTGGATTTTAAAGAAACTACAAGAACTTATACTAAAGAAGAAGCTTTTGAAGAAGCTAGAAGATGTTTAAATTGCAAGAAGCCATTTTGTAAGATTAATGGATGTCCTGCTCATTTAAGAAATAATGAATGGATACATGAAATTGTTAATGGTAATATTGATGAAGCATATAAAATTATCATGGATGGTTCTAATTTAAGTACTATGTGTTGCAGAGTTTGTGATCACTATAGTCAATGTATTGGTAACTGTGTTTTGAATAAAGCAAAAAAAGAACCTGTTAAAGTTGGTTATCTTGAAAGATTTGTTCAAGACAATAAAACTATTGAATTAGAACCTGTTAAAGAGTTTAAAGACATTAATGTTGCTGTTATTGGTAGTGGACCTAGTGGATTAAGTTGTGCTTTAGAACTTGTTAAAAATGGTATTCATGCTACTGTTTATGAAAAAGAAGAAGTTCTTGGTGGAGTTTTATCTTTAGGTATTCCTGAATATAGACTTCCTAAACATTTAGTTAAAGAACACATTGAGTTCATGAAGAGAATGGGTGTCACTTTTAAAACAAATGAAACTTATTCTATTGATGAATTAAAAGAAATGGGTTATAAAAAGGTCTTTGTAGGATGTGGTTTATCTAAATATAGAAGTCTAGGTATTCCTGGTGAGAATCTTTCAAATGTATATGATGGTGGTTCTTTCTTAAGAAAAGTTAATCTTAAACAAGGATATAATATCGGAGATGGTATTAAACTAGAAGGTACTACATTTATTGTAGGTGCTGGTAATGTAGCTATGGATTGTTGCAGAACAAGTCAAAGAGTTGGTTCTTCTAAATCTGTAATTGTTTATAGAAGAAGTTTAGAAGAAGCACCTGCAACTAAAGAAGAATTAAATGATGCTTCTAAAGAGGGAGTAATATTTAATTTCTTATATAATCCAGTAGAAATTATTGGTAAAGACAATAAAGTTTGTGGAATTAAATGTGAAAAGATGATTTTAGGTGAACCTGATGAATCTGGTAGAAGAAAACCAATTGGTTCTAATACTTTTGAAACATTTGAATGTGATAATGTAATTATTGCTATTGGTGAACAACCTGATGGTGATTATACAAATTCTTTAAATATTGAGACTAATCATGGATATATTGTATCTAGTGATGGTTTCAGTACAAGTGATCCATTTGTTTATGCAGGTGGAGATATCGTTCGTGGAGCTGATACTGTTGTTAGAGCAATGTATGATGGTAAATGTGCCGCATTAAAAATGATTGAAGATTTTAATAAATAAAAATATACGCTCATTTATATATTCTATGAAATTTTGAAAAAAAATAGAAAAAGTATAAAAAAACTATTGCAAAGTGTCATACAATATGGTATTATAAATGAGCGCTGATGGTTCGGTGGTGTAGTGGTTAACATGTTTGCCTGTCACGCAGAAGATCACGGGTTCAAGTCCCGTCCGAACCGCCACGTTACTGCGACATTAGATCAATTGGATAGATCGTTTGGCTACGAACCAAAAGGCTAGGGGTTCAAGTCCTCTATGTCGCGCCATTGAAAATTTTATCTTATACATCATAGACTTAGATTATATATCTAGTCATATCGGAAAGTAGCTTAGCTTGGTAGAGCGCCTGGTTTGGGACCAGGAGGTCGCAGGTTCAAATCCTGTCTTTCCGACCATCTTTTTTGTATATGCAGGTGTAGTTTAATGGTAGAACCTCAGCCTTCCAAGCTGCTGACGTGAGTTCGATTCTCATCACCTGCTCCAATTAATTTGTATGTTAACTGATATATCAAATGGTATATCAGTTTTTTTATTTTAATGATTATGACATCTTTTGATAAAAGAAAAAAGTATAGATTATTATTCCATACTGTTATGGTATTTAATCCATACTTATATATAATGTTGTTAGTAATGAATTATTTAAAAAACTGTATTATATTTTCAATATTGTCGTTTGAGTCAATTTTATTAAAGAAATCTTCTATATAAGAGA
>JAILLM010000095.1 GCA_024693165.1 Bacilli bacterium
TCTTTCTTAATATCTTTTGTATCTGGTATTATATTTATGTCGTTTAATTATAATAAGAGTAAAAGTAAAAAGATTATTTCTAAAGATAGTATTTATGTTAAGAATAATGGAATTAATAAAGTAAATGATATATTAGTAAGTGAAAATGAAATAATAACTAATTTAGATCAATTTGATGATTACAACATTGAGGGGGACTTTTTGTGAAAAAGAAGATCTGTTTATTTGATTGGGGAGGAGTAATTGAAACTTCCCACATTGAATATACCACGATTAGGGATTGCTTATATTCTTTAGGGTATTATAATATACATGCTTCAGCTGTTTGGGATGAGTTTCATGTTAAAGAATCTTTTTCTCAATTTGATTCAGTTAAAACTGAAGAAGAATTAGATAAAGTATTAAAATATTATTTATCTAGATTCTCTGATGAAGTAACAGATGAAGATGTAGAAAAGTATAAAAGTATTTATAGAAAACTTATGATTAATAATCCATATTATAAAGAAGTTAGTGAATATATTTATTCTTTAAAAGGTAAATGTGAGATAGGTTTATTAAGTAATTTTTCATTACTAGATAAAAGTAGACAAGATAGTCATATTAATTATGATATGCTTGATTATAAGTTTTTATCTTATGAATTAGGGCTTGTTAAACCTAATAAAGAAATTTATGAATATGTTAATAATGTATTAAAGGATTATGACATATTATTTCTAGATGATAAAGAAATTAATTTAGAAGTACCAAAGAGTCTTGGTTGGAATACTTATTTAGTAAAGCCAGGTGGAGATTTAGCAGGTATTAAAAAAGCTTGTGAAGACTTTTTAGAAAGAGGTTAATTATGAAGAGAGTAGTTATTATTGGAGCGGGACCAGCGGGACTTACAGCTGCAATTAATGCCGTTAGTGAAGATACTAGTGTAACTGTCTTAGAATCTAATGGTGAAGTAGGTAAAAAGTTATTATTAACTGGCAATGGAAGATGTAATTATTTTAATGAGGTATTTAATGAAGATAAGTTTTACTCTAATAATAATGAATTTTTAAAATTAATAATTAACGAAGATAATATTGATAGTGTATATAAATTTTTTAACAACTTAGGTATAGAAACTAAAGTTAAAAATGGATATATGTATCCATTTTCAAATAAAGCATCTACAATGAGAAATACTCTTTTAGATGAATGTTTATTAAGAGGGGTAGATATTAGATATAATTATACAGTTGAAAGAATAGAGTTTGTAAAAGACCATTATGTAATAGATAAAACTATTGAATGTGATTATGTTGTAGTTGCAACTGGTGGATTATCAATTCCTAAGACTGGTTCTACTGGATTTGCTAAAAGTGTTGCTGATGCTTTTGATTTAGGCTATGTACCTAATACTCCATCACTTGTTAAATTAACTACTGATAGTGATTTAAATATTGTTAGTGGTGTAAGATGTGATGCTGAAGTAAGTTTATTTGTAGATAATAAAAAACTTAAATCTGAAGTTGGAGAAATTCAATTTAATAAAGATTCTATTTCTGGTATTTGTATTTTTAATATATCTAGAAATGCTGTTATTGGTTTATCTAGAAATAGAAAAGTAAATGTATTTGTTAATTTCTTACCTAAAGTAAAATATGAAGATATGGTTTATTTTTTAGATAATAAAGCACGTAATTTAAAAAATATTACCGTATCTGCTTTTCTGTCTAGAATCTTTAATGAAAAGTTAGTTTCATATATTTTAAAAGTATCTTCAATTAAAGATGGAAAACTTTATGATAAGTTAAGTGATGAAGAAAAAATAAATATAGCTAAGAATATTAGTAAAATGAAATTTAATATAGTAGGCAGTGGAGATTATTCTTCAGCTGAGGTTACAACTGGTGGGGTATCTTTACTTGAACTTAATCTTAATTCATTTGAATGCATTAGACAAAAGAATTTATTCTTTATTGGTGAATGTGTAGATATTGATGGTGATTGTGGTGGATATAACCTTGGTTTTGCATGGATATCTGGAATACTTGCTGGTTCTTACATAAGAGGTCAAAATGATTAGAATTAGAAATATAAAAGTTAATTTAGATGGAGATTTAAAAAGGGAAATATCTAAACTTTTAAAAGTAAATGATTTTAATTTTAAAATAGTTAAAAGATCAGTTGATGCAAGAAAAAAGAATGTAAGTTTAATATATACAGTTGATGTTGATTGCTCTTTAAGTGATGTTAAGAAATTAACTGATTTAATAACTGATACTCCAATCGAAGAATATAAGTTTAATGTAACTGGTGGAATAAAACAAAAGAAATCTCCAATTATAGTTGGTGCAGGTCCTTCAGGATTATTTATAACTTATTTATTAAGTTTAAATGGATATAATCCAGTCTTAATTGAGCGTGGTGAAGATGTAGATTCAAGAGTTAAAACTATCGAAAAATTTTGGAAAACTAATAATTTGAATGTTGAATCTAATGTTCAATTTGGTGAAGGTGGCGCAGGTACTTTTAGTGATGGAAAATTAAATACATTAGTTAATGATAAAGAATTTAGAAAAAAGTTTGTTTTAGAAACTTTTGTTAAATTTGGTGCGAATGAAGATATTTTATATGATGCACATCCTCATATTGGAACTGATATCTTAAGAACTGTTGTTAAAAACATGAGGGAAGAGATTATTAGACTTGGTGGTACCGTTAGATTTAATACTAAGTTAACTAATATTAATGTAGATAATGGTTCAATTAAATCTATCGAAGTTAATAATTCAGAAATAATCGAATGTGATTCATTATTCTTATGTATTGGTCATTCTGCAAGAGATACTTTTTATATGTTAAATGATATTGGTTTAGAGATGTCTAATAAACCATTTGCTGTTGGTGTAAGAATTATTCATAATGAAGAAGATATATCTAAATCTATGTATGGAGATGTTTATAAAAAACTAGAACCTGCAAGTTATAAACTTACATATAATACAAGTGAAAAACGAGGAGTATATTCTTTTTGTATGTGCCCTGGTGGTTATGTTGTTAATGCATCTAGTGAACAAAATAGATTATGTATTAATGGTATGAGTGATAATAAACGTGATAGTGGTGCCAGTAATTCTGCGATTGTTGTTACAGTTGATAAAGATGATTTTGGAACTGAATTATTTTCAGGAGTAAAATTCCAAAGAGAGTTAGAAGAAAAAGCATTTGAACTTGGTAATGGTTTAATACCTCTTCAAAGATTTGAAGATTACAATAATAATCTTATTAGTGATCATATTGGAAGAATTAAACCTATTACAAAGGGCGAATATAACTTTGCTAATTTAAATGAATTATTTCCTGAATTTATTAATAATTCTTTAAAAGAAGCTATTAACTATTTTGAAACTAAAATAAAAGGTTATAGTGATCCTGATAGTTTACTTTTAGGTATTGAAGCTAGAACATCTAGTCCAATAAAGATGTTTAGAGATGAATGTTTAGAAGCAAATATAAAAGGTATTTATCCAACTGGTGAAGGAGCAGGTTATGCAGGTGGTATAACTACTGCTGCAATTGATGGAATAAAACAAGCAGAGAATTATGTTTCAATTTATAGACCTTAATGGTCTATTTTTCTTTTTTTATAGATAAATTTATACTATAATTTAATTAACGATGGAGGGTTTTACAATGGATAAAAATAAAAGAGATAAATATGTTTTTGTTGGAACTGATTATTTTTTTAGTTCTAAAACAGTAGCATTTACTTATTTAAAATTAAATAATAAAGCGGATAGTTTAGAAAGAAGTTATATTACTGAATGTCAACATGAAGAGTTTAAAAATAATAATGATATTTTATATTTAGATGAAAATGTTTTTAGTCATTTAATTGAAGTAAAAGTATTTGATAATAATGTACCTGAAATTATAAGAATTGCATTACCAGATTCAGTATGTAGAGATTTAGTTTTTATGTATAATGAAATTGCTTTAGATTATAAGTTTAATGATAAAGATACTATTAATTTTATAAATGAAGATTATAAAGTAAGAGAAAGAGTGATGTAATATGGGTAATTGGATTAAGTATAATAAAGGAAGTAATCCAGTAGATGTATTAAATGAAGTAAAGAGTAATAATGTATGGCATCTTAATTGGGAAGAAATAGATAAAGTATTAAGTAATAATGATATTTATTTTTATAAAGATTCTGATGATATTAAACTTATGCTTTATGTTAGTGGTATGAAAGTTAATGGAGTATTCGGATATGGTGAAAAAGCTAGAGTAGAAGATGAATACTTAGATGAACTTAAGAAACAAATTTCTTTATTTAAAGATAATAGAGAATACATGGAAAAAGTTAATAATCATATTCAAGTAGCTTCAGTTTATAAGAAGTTTAATAATGAAGAAGAATTAACTATTGATGATTTAAAAGTTGTTTATCAAGTTAATAAACCATTTGAAGGATTTACTTCTGCACTTGATCAAAAATTAACTGAAATTAAAGAAAAACGTATTAAAGAAAAGGATATAGCTGAGATCTTTAATGTTGATGAAGTACATATTGCATTTGATTCTTATGATGTAGATGAAGATACCGAAGTATTCGTAGGTAACTTATCAGTAGATGATGATAACATTGATACTATTCAAAATATTAAATATGTTATTGGTTATATTTATTTAGATAATAAGAAACTAAAAAATAAAGTACATGTTAAATCTACTTGGG
>JAILLM010000052.1 GCA_024693165.1 Bacilli bacterium
TACCTAATTTCTTATTTAATTCATTAGCTACTACAAGATGTATCATTGATGATGCCATATTATTCTCCTTACTATATATTTATTAATTCATAATCAGTAGAACCTAATCCTAAAGATTCACTATACTTTAAGATTTCTCTACCTAATTGTCTATCTACTCTTTCTCTTAGTTTTTCACTACCATTTTCAGTAGAATTAAAAACCATATCTATAAATGCTTGATCATTAGCAACTGGATCTAAAGAACCAACAATTCCTAAATCACTCATTACAGGATCTCCTTGTTCTTTATCACAGTCACAATCAACAGATAAAGCATTCATAACAGTAATATAAATAATTTTCTTATTTTGTTTTTTAACATAATCACTAACAGCTTTTGCTGCTTCTGCCATAGATTCAATAAAATCAATTTGTTCATGTTTATCAGTCCAACACTCATCAGGACTTTCAGTATGTCCAGCAGAATGGATGTATGCTTTTCCATTACGTGAAGCAAAACCAATAGATTGATTCTTAAGATTAGCTCCGAATCCACCCATTGCATGTCCTTTTCCATGAGCAAGATTTAAATAAGAGTCATATTTATCAAATCCAACTCCTAGTAAATCATATTTAAGATGTTTACCATTATTAACAGGGATTTTAAATTCACCATCTCTATCAAGGATATCAACACCTTTACCTACTTCCATGAATCCATGTTCACGAGCAACCTCTATATGATCTTCATAAGTATTCCTTTGACCTGGATAAGCAGTATTACACTCAACAATTGTTCCATTAAGCATATCAACTAAAGGCTTAATCAAATCAGCTTTTAAATAACCTTTAGCGCCTTTCTCTCCAGTAGATACTTTAACCGCAACCTCACCATTCAACTTAACTCCAAGGGCCTCATATATTTTAATAAGATTTTCTGGAGTTATATCCTTAGTATAATATACCTTAGACTTCATATTATCTCTCCTTAATATCAATGTCTTGACCAATATAATTATCTAGAGAAGAAATACTTCTTTCAGAAATATTATCATCTATATTATATATGGTAGGTATTATTAATTTATGATCATGAAACTCATTCATAGCACCACGAGTATTAAAAGTAATACCTTTTTTATTAAGTATATAACCTATTAAAAGAACTGCAGTTCTATTATTACCATCATAAAATGGTTGAAATAATTTAATCAAAGCAGCAAGTCTCATAGTTTTGTGTATAATTACTTCTTTACTGTCTTCACAAGCCAATACATCCTTAAAAGCTTCATTAATGACATCAGCACCCTCAAGACTTCTAATAATAGATTCATCGCCATACAATAGTTGATTAGCTGTTACAATCTCTCTATCTAGCATATATACCCTCCATCATTAATATCTAATATAAGTATATATATATTTCAAAAAAAAAGCAAATGCACTTATTTATCATATCTAAGTGCATTTACTCCTAACTCATAATAAACTTCAGGATTATCCTTAATCATGCGTTCATAATTGAATATAACTGTTAAATTATCTCTTCTAATAACTTTAAACTTATTACCAAACTTATCTTTAAGATAATAATCATTCTTAGAATCATATTTACCATTAAAAATATCATATTTAATAACCATAGCTTCAGGTAAAGTATCAACCACAACTTCAAGATTAGGTTGTTTATTAAATAGACTCTTATAGTTTTCTATAAGTGTCTTAATTTGATAATCATTCATTTCAATAGATAAACAAACTCTTTTAACACCTAAACTATGAAGTAAAGCAACACTATAAGCATTAGTTACATTCATAAAATATGAACTAGCCATATCTTTATATTTAAATTTATAAACAGATCCTAAATCTGATACATATACATTACCTTTTCTTTCACTTATATGTTCTTGAACTCTAGGAATATTATATCTAATCCAATAATCATCATATGATTTATTATAAGGAATAATAACTTCATTATAATGACTTCCCATAGAAATATTATAATCTTCATATGTGGATAAGTTTAATATTTTCCATTCTGTATGTTCAAAATCATGTAATTCAATAAAATATTCTTGTTTATCGATATTTTTAGGCTTACTAATTCTTAAATCTTCTAATTTTTCTAAAACAGTTCTTCTTAAATCATTTAATGATTTTAAAGGAATAAAAATATTTTCATCGTTAATAACTTTTAAGTTTTTAACATTATAAATTGTAGAACCAGTTCTAGTAATCTTTTCTTTTATATCTTCAACAGTAGTAGGTTTATTCATAGCACTATCTACTATATATTCTGAAGACTCTTCAACAGTATTAATACCATCACTTACTTTTATAGATAAGTTTTTCCCTAACTTAGCTTCTAATTCAATATCAACATCTACTTTTCTATTTTGTTCTTGAATAATAGAATCTAATTCTTTTAATTGTTGATAATCTGTAGTTTTTAAAACTTCAGCACTTATTTCAACAGGATCCTTAGCAAGTATAGTTATAACTTCATTCTTTCTAGCGCTTGTTACCTTATTTCCATTTTGGAACATTTGTTGAACATTCATTCCAATATCTTCATAACCGCTCTTAACAAATCGAATACCATCATTTAAATTAAGATCATCTAAAAGTCTAATCTTAACTCTATTTTTATCTACACCAATAACATTACCAACTTTAATACCCACATGATTAGGTCTAAAAGTATTCATAAACTTATCATTTGGTGTATTAAATAAGAATCCTTTAGTATAATTTCTATTAAAAATCTTCTTTAATTCGTTTATTTCTTCTTCAGTAATATTTACTTTACCAGTTTCAATATATGAATCCACAGCTTTTCTATATAGTTTAGTGACTAAATAAACATACTCAGGTCTTTTCATACGTCCTTCGATTTTTAATGAATCAACACCAATATCAATTAGTTCACCAATATTTTCAATTGTGCATAAGTCTCTTGTACTTAACAAATAATTATCTTTACTAATTTTTAAATCATTACAATATAATTCATAAGGTTGTCTACAACATTGAGCACAAGTACCTCGATTACCGCTTCTTCCACCAATTAAAGAACTCATTAAGCATTGTCCAGAATAACTTATACATAAAGCACCATGAACAAATATCTCAAGTTCTAACTTAGTATTATCTCTAATCTTTTTAACAAGATCTATTGGAGTCTCTCTAGCTAGAACTACACGTGATGCACCTAAAGACTCAACCATTTGAGCACCTTCAGTATTATGAATATGCATTTGAGTAGAAATATGTATTTCTAAATCAGGGAAAGTTTTATGTACTAAATCAAACATACCAATATCTTGAATTATAATCGCATCTACATTATTAGTATGTAAGAATTCAATATAACTCATAAATGCAGGTATCTCAGAATCATAAACTAAAGTATTAGTAGTAACATATACTTTAACACCATATTTATGAGCATAGTTTATTGCAAATATAAGTTCTTCATTAGAAAAGTTATCAGCAAATGCTCTAGCACCAAATAACTTACCTGCTAAATAAACAGCATCACAACCACCTTCGATAGCAGCATATAAACTTGCCATACTACCAACTGGAGACAAAATCTCTGGTCTTTTCATAGCTAACCTCCTTTTAAAGTAAAAAATACTAGTTATCTAGTATTTTTACATTCTTTCAGGAACATCAATTCCTAGAATATTTAATATAAATAAATTAGTTTTATATACTACATCACTTAATACTAACCATGATTCTTGAGTCTCTTTATTTTCTTCAGAAACAATATAATGATCAGCATAGAAAGTATTATAAAGTGAAGTTAATTTAAATACGAATTCACAAATTTCATTTAAGATTGAACCACTAATAGCTTTCTTTAAAACAGCAGATAATTCAATTAAATGAAGAATAATTTCTCTTTCAATTGGAGATGAAATAGTATGATATTTATCAAATTCTACTTCACCGACTTTTTCAAAAATAGATTTAATACGAACTGTATTATAAAGAATATAAGGACCAGTCTTACCATTTAAATCACTAAACTTAACTGGGTCAAAAATATAATCACTAGTTCTATTAGGAAGTAAATCAGCAAATTTAATAGCAGCAATAGCAATTATCTTAGCTGTTTCTTCTCTCTTACTATCTTCAATTGAATCGCTTAATTTATTAAAGCATTCATTATAAACTAAGTTATATAAACTATTTAAACTCATAACTCCACCATCACGAGTCTTAAATGGTTTTCCATCACTACCATTCATAGTACCAAATGAAAGATGAGTTAATTTAACATCTTCAGGAACTAAATTACATTTCTTAGCAGCTCTAAAGCATTGAACAAAGTGTAATTCTTGTCTTGAATCAGTTAAATACCAAATATCATTAAACTTAAATCTTTTAAGTCTAGAATATAAAGTAGCAAGTTCAGTAGTATCGTAAATAACACCACCATTACTCTTCTTAATCATGAATGGAGGTAATTCTTTTTTATCTCCGGGTTCATTAACAAAAATTACTTCAGCACCTTCACTGATTTCTGTATAATTATTACCTTCTAAGTATTCAAGTAATTCTGGAATTTCTTTATCAGCGTCAGCTTCACCTTCCCAAAGGTCAAATGAAGTATTTAATAAATCATAAGTTTTCTTAATATCTTCAACAGAAGTTTTTCTTACATGTTTCCATAAAGCAGTAATTCCAGGATCACCACTTTGTAATTTTAAAGTCATTTCTCTTGCTTCTTCTAAATATTCAGGATCTTCTTTAGATTTATTAGATGCAATTGGATAAATCTCAGCTAAATCTTCAGCTGTAACAGGTGATTCAGTTGGATATTCACCAGTAAAATTTTCATCAAAATAAGGAAGTTCTGGCATTCTCTTTTTAATTTCAAGCATAACTAAACCCATTGGTCTTCCCCAGTCTCCTAAATGAACATCACTAATAGTCTTAATATTACATGAGTTTAATAATCTCTTTAATGCTTCACCAATGTTAGCACTTCTTAAATGACCAACGTGTAATTCTTTAGCAACGTTAGCTCCACCATAATCTAAGAAAATAGTTTGATCATTTTCATCTTTATAAATATTCTTATCAAAGTCTTTAAAGATGTTATTAATATAATCAACTAATACTTCATCTTTAAATGTAATATTAATAAATCCAGGACCTGCAATATTAATATTTGTATAATCAGGTAACTTGTCTAATTCTACTTTAATTTTTTCAGAAAGTTCTCTTGGATTAATATGATTCATTCCTGCTAATTTCATAGCACCATTATATTGGTAATCACCTAATGAAGGTACAGATGATTTAACAACTTGAACATCATCATTATATCCAAGTGAATTTAAAATATTCTTAATATCATTATTTAATTTATCTATTAAATACATATAAGTCACTTCTTTCGTTTGTTGTGTATAATAACATATTTTTACGTGTTTTTGTAGATTTATTTAACTTTGCTAAAGAAAATAGATTTAATTAATTCAATAAATAAATCTTTAGTTTCTTTATCTAAATCTTTAACATCATTAAACATATTTACTAAATTATTAAATTTAATTTTTTGAAAATC
>JAILLM010000057.1 GCA_024693165.1 Bacilli bacterium
TACCTAATAATATAGATACAATTAAAGGTCAAAACATAATGACAGATGAATTTGGAGTTGGTGCTTTTGCATTTGTCACTGCGGATTATAAAAACAAAAAAGAGTATTTATGAAGCATTTATATCTTTAATGAGTGAAAAGACATTTGAAGAAATTAAAGTATCTGAGATATGTGAAAGAGCATTAATTAATAGATCTACATTCTATTCACATTTTGATGATAAATTTACTTTATTTGATTCACTAATATCCGATATGAAAAATAGTTTATTAGATGAATTAAATAAAAAACAAATCACTGATGATACAAAAGAATATTATATGGATATTATAAGAATTCTTTTAGATGAAATAGATAAAAATAAAGATATATATGTTGCTAGTTTAATTAATAATAGAAATTCAATTGCTATGGATATGATTTATACTACTTTAAAAGAAGATTTTGCTAAAAAGACAAAAACACATAAAGATGGAAGTATTCCAAATGAATTTTTAACATCATTTTACATAGGTGGTATATATATTGCATGTATGGAATGGATAAAGGGTGGGTTTAAATATACAAAAGATGATATAATAAAGTATATAGATAACCTTATAGATGAGAGGTTAATCAATACAGGAGAGTAATATGAATTTTCATAAATTAGATAATGTTGGTACATTTTTTGCTTCGACTTATTTTAAACATAATCCAGATGTATTTAGATTTGCGATTACAATGGATGAACTTATAGATGAAGAAACTTTACAAAAAGCTTTAATTCAAACTAAGGAATCTTTTCCTTCTTTTAATGTTTCTTTAAAGATGGGATTATTTTGGTATTATCTTGAAGAGGAAGAAGAAGTACCTAATGTATATGAAGAAAAGTATCCAGTTTGTTATAGAATAGATTCTTATAGAGATGAAGTATTATATAGAGTCTCATATTATAAGAATAGAATTAACTTAGAAGTATCACATATTATTAGTGATGGAAGAGGAACTTTAGAGTTTTGTACTTCTTTAATTGAAAATTATGTTTCCTTAAAATATAAAGTTAAAGTACCTCCAAAATTTAAAGCCACAGTTCTTGAAAGAGAAGAAGATTCTTTTGAAAAGTATTATAAGAAATGTAAGGCTCCAAAAAATAAGAGATCTAATATTTATAATTTTAAAGGTAAAAAGATTAAGAAACATAATATAAGATTTATTGAAATGCATATGAGTACTAAAAAGATTTTATCTTTAAGTAAAGATAAGAGTGTAAGTATTACTGTATATATTGTTTCTTTAATTATTAGAGCTATTTTAAGAACAATGTCTTATAAAGATACTGGTAAACATATTAGAATTGCAGTTCCAGTTGATTTAAGAAGTTTTTATTATTCTAAGACTACTAAAAACTTCTTTGGTCTTGTTTATGTAGATTATAAATTTAATGGTGAAGTAGATGCTTTAGATAAAATAATTGAAGTTGTTAATGAACAAGTTACTACTGCGTTAGATAAAGAAACTTTAATTAAAAGAACTAATCAAATGTATAGTTTAGTAAGTAATGTAGTTATTAGAAGTATTCCTTTAATAATTAAGAATGTTGGACTTTCTGTTATAGATAAATTTACTCATAGATTGAATACTACACATGTATCTAACATGGGAAGATTAGAATTTTCTAAAGTGGTTGAAGATCATGTTAATAGTGTCGCATTAATGATTTCTACTGAAGATTTACAATTTGTTTTATCTTCATATAAAGATGATTTCTGTATAGTAGCTTCTTCTAGATTCATGAGAAATAATGTTTTAAATTATTTAGTTGAAGATTTATCTGAATCAGGTATAGAAATTAATGTTGTTTCTAATGGGGTGTAATTATGAAGTGTAATAATTGCGGAGTAACGGTTAATTCTCCTTCTAAATATTGTCCAATATGTTCTAATAAATTAAAACATAAAGGTACTAATACTATTTATCCTAAAATAAAAAGAAAAGGTAATATATATTTAAAAGTAGTTTTATTTATTTCTTTACTTATAACTTTAGTGG
>JAILLM010000106.1 GCA_024693165.1 Bacilli bacterium
TCCTTATCTATTAAAACTATTGTTGAAGGAACATTTGATGATTTTTTATCTGTTTTGTAAATATAGTCAACTAAATTATTATATTTTTTATATATTTCATCATATTCATTTTCAGGAACGCATCCTGATTCATTAACACTTGTTGTAAGCATAGGTCCATTGTCTTCTAATATTTTAAGTGCTAAATTGTCATTTGGAATTCTTACAGCTATTGTTTTATAGCCTATTTTTTTAATTACCTCATCCTTACTATTTAAAATAATAGTTAAAGGTCCTGGTAAGAATTCATTTATTAATTTAATTGCATCATCAGTTAAAATGGCTATATCATCTATTTGTTTAATATCCTTACATAAACAAGCTAGAGGTTTTTCCTTTGGCCTTTTTTTAATTTCATATATTTTATTTATTCCTTCTGTATCAAATATAGGAGTTCCTATTCCATATACTGTATCAGTAGGAAAAATTATTACTTTACTCATTTTAAATCACCTAGATAGATAAATGTCATTCTATCCTTTCCCTCTAAATCCTTGATACATTCATGTCTTGAATTAGGGAAATATTTTTCTATTAGCTTTTCCATTTCTTCCTTTTTGTCAAAACCGTGTTCAAATGCGACTATCGCATTTTTCTTTAAATGATTTTTAAGACCACTTAAAATGATGTTATAAAATTTCATTCCATCAGAACCACCAAAAAGTGCTATATTAGGTTCATTGTCTTTGACAAGACTATCAACTAATTCACTATCTGGTATGTATGGTGGATTAGATACGAAGATATCAAATTTTCTATTGCCTAAAGGCTTTAGCATATCACCTTGTATAAATTTAACACCCGCATTAAATTTTTCGTTATTAATTTTAGCGACGTTAAGGGCATCTTTAGATATATCTGTTGCCACAACAGTCATATTAGGTTCTTCAAGCGCAAGTGTGATTGCGATACAACCAGAACCTGTTGCTAAATCACATACATCTATTTTTTGACCCTTAAAATAGTCATCATATCTGTATAAGATATTTTCAACTAATTCTTCTGTTTCAAATCTAGGAATTAATACATCTGAATTAACTGTAAAATCTCTGCCATAAAATGAACTATAGCCTATTAAATATTGAATTGGTTCATTATTATTTAAATATCTATCAAATATTTCATTGAATTTATTTACTAATTCTTCACTTATTTCTTCATTCATTTTCATATATAAAGAATTAGTTTCAAAGCCTGTTACATGCTCAAGAAGTAAAATAACAGCACTTTCTTCTTTATCATGTGACATAGCTTCTTCATTTTTTTGGCTTATAAATTTTTGAAATGTCATATTAATTCCTTTCTTTAAAAAAACCTAGGCCAAAGCCTAGATTTTTATTCTACAAGAATATTCTATTTTCTTTCTGTTTTTCAATTAAATCTGTTAATCTCTTGTCGAATTCTAAAGTTTTATCTTCAATACTATCTGGCTTGTGGATATATGGGTCTTTTAAGTAGTTTGCGTTAAAATAATCATTACATGTTCCATTTTTTAAACTAACAAATAGAGGAACATACATTTTTTGAATTAATGTGTTTTCTACTAATTTGTTTTCTTTGTTTTTGATACCAAGCTTTTCAACAAGGTAATAATAATCTAATTTAGATTCTAAGGATAAACAGTCTCTGATATCCTCTTCTTCTTTAAAAACATTAATTGATCTTGGATTGTAAAAATATACTGTTTCTACTTTTTCTCGTTTAAAAATATCATTTGCTTCTCTAATAACAGCTTGTGTACGAGGACTCCATGGACCACCAATTAAAATAATTCCACTTTTGAATTCATCAATCATATCTCTAAATTCATTATAATTTATTTCTTTAAATACTGAATTAGTATCATTCAAATATTTAAATTCTTTGCAAAAATCCATCTTAATCCTTCTTTCGGTTCTTGTAATCAATATAATCCTTATATAAAATTTTCCTGTCAATATTTGCTAATTTAGCTACCTCTTTTATAGCTTCGTTAGGTTTATAATTCAATCCTATTAATTCGTCAATCTTTTCAAATGGATCTATTTCTACCTTTTCTTCTTTAAAGCCTTCAACTAATAAAACTATTTCACCTTTTATGGTGTCAAGTTCTAAAAGTTCTGAAATCTTACCACGGATAAATTCTTCATATTGTTTAGTAAGTTCTCTAGCGATAACAACATATCTATCTCCAAATATATCAAGCATATCCTTTAGGGTTTCAAAGATTCTGTGAGGAGCTTCGTAAAAAATAATTGTGTGACTTAAATATTTTAAATCATTTAATTCTTCTCTACGCTTAGTCTTAGTACTTTCCAAAAAGCCATAAAAAGTAAATGGCTTTGGAGCAAGTCCTGATGAAACAAGTGCACTTATTCCAGCATTAGCACCAGGTATAGTTGATACAGCAATATTGTTATCAATTGCCTCTTTAACAATACGGTAGCCTGGGTCTGAGATTACTGGAAGACCTGCATCTGAAATGATTGCAATTTTCATTCCAGAAATAAGTTCATCTACAACTTGTTTTGTCTTTACATTTTGATTAAATTCATGATAGCTTTCTAATTTAGTTTCAATATTATAATGCTTTAAAAGAGTAATAGAATTTCTAGTATCTTCAGCATAAATCTTATCTACTGATTTTAATATTTCAATAGCCCTAAGCGAAAAGTCATTTAAATTCCCTATTGGCGTTGCAACTAAATATAAAATAGCTTTATCACTGTCAAAAC
>JAILLM010000137.1 GCA_024693165.1 Bacilli bacterium
GTTAAGAAATAGAAAAAGAAGAATTGTAAGACTTAAGTCTTTACCTGATTTATCTAATAGAAATGTTGTATTAGTTAAAACATATAAAGATTTAGAAAATGTTAATGAATATAAAAATATTAATTTTGTAGAAATTATACCTAATAAGTTATCAGTATTCTTTATTACTGATAATGGAATTACTTATGTTTATAATCTGGATGCTAAGAAGGTGAAGTAATGAAAAATATAATATTTCATGATGAAGTAAGAAATCTTGATGAGTTAGTAGATAAAATACAATCATTAGATAATGCACCAACATTAAATGATGTTAAGATAGGTGTTATTTGTTTTATCTTTGATAAAGAAGGTAAAGTAGTTTTAAATAGAAGAGGTCCTGGTGCTAGAGATGATATTGGTAAGCTTCAAGCACTTGGAGGTTCTATTAATGAGGCGGACCCTGACTTTAGAGAATCTATGAAAAGAGAACTTAGAGAAGAAGCAGGTGTTGATGATACTGAAGTAGGTAAATTTATAGGTGCAATTGTTGATACTAAATATGATAAAAATGCTATGAAAGTAATTGATTGGATAATTCTTGCATATGTTGGTAAACAAGGTAGTGAAGAAATTAGAAATATGGAACCAGAAAGATGTATTGGTATTGAACATTTAGATATTAATAACATTGACTATAATGATTTAGGTGAGACTGCTGCATCTTTCCTTGATTATATTAAAAAAGAAGGAATTAGATAATGCATATATTTAAAAAGGAAGATGGGACTTATAATGTTCTAAAAACAACATTATTTAGTTTTATAATTACTTGCGTTTTACTTGGTCTTATTTGTTTACCAATGTTTTTACAAGATAAAGCTCAAGATGTTAGAAAGAGTGGTAATACAACAACTACTACTCAAGGAGCATCTCTTTTACCATGTAAAGAATGTGATATAGAGTTTTATAATAAAGAGTTAAAAATGGATTTTGGAGAACAAATTAAGATTAAAGATATTTTGGATCTTAAAGATGTTTATATTCAAAATGTTAAATTCACTTATGATAAAGATTATTTAGAAAAGAAACAAATTGATGGTGAGTATTATATTACTACTTCAAATACAGTCGGAGAAACTACATTAAAGGCTGAATATGATAAGTATTCAACTTCGATTAAAGTTATTATTAATTCTAGTAAAATAAGTGATGCTAAATTTAGTAAGAAAGTATATTATATTAAAACAAATGAAGAATTAGAATTAGGAATAGAAACTACTCCTAAAAAGGCTAATTTAGATTTAATTAAATTTTCATCTGAAGATGAATCTATAGTTAAATTTGGTAATGGAAGTACTGTTAAGGGTATTTCTGGTGGAAAGACTACTGTAAAGCTTTCTATTGATTCAATTCAAGATGAAGCAACAGTTTATGTAATGAATACACCATTTACTATAAAACTTAAAGATGATGGTGTTTATAAAGAAATGGATGAATATCAATATAAGAGTAATACTAAAACTCAAAACTTATATATTGCTATTAAGTTAGAAAATAGTAATTATACACAAAATGATATAACTGTTAAAGATATTTCTAAAGGATCTATAACAACTACAACTACTTTTGATTCAGTTTATAGTGTTGATAACTTATCACTTATCTACAAGGTTGTTGTTGACTTTGATCCTACAAAAGCAGATACAATTAATAGTAGTACAATTACCTTTACACTTCCTGATGGTTCAGAAAAGTTCATTAAAATCGTTAGATAATATCGTTAATCAATAATTTTAGACGAAAAATCGTTGAAAATTGGGCGTTTAATGAGTGATTTTTCTTGAAAAAATGAGAATATAATGATACATTTTATATGTAGGGTACAGCTCTACTTATAATATTATAGGGAGGTATAAAATATTATGAACAAAATGGAATTAGTTGAATACGTAGCTGAAACTGCTAATGTTTCTAAAGCAGAAGCTGCTAGAGTTCTAGATGCTGTATTAGCTGGTATCGGAGAAGGACTTAAAAAAGACGGAAAGGTTGCTTTCGTAGGATTCGGAACTTTCTCAAGCAAGAAAAGAGCTGCTAGAGATGGAATCAATCCATTAACTAAGAAACCAATGAAAATTCCTGCAAAGAATGTTATCTCATTCAAAGCTGGAGCTAAATTAAAAGCATCTGTAAATTAATTTAGATTAAGGACTCATTTTTATGAGTTCTTTTTTTTATTATGTTATAATGAAATTGATGATAGATATGAGAAAGAAGAAAAAGAAATTAAGATTAAAATCGAGTGTTAAGTTATTTCTTGTTTTAGTTGTTTTTCTATTTATTGGATGTAATATTGCAAAAGTAACATATGATGATTACTTATATAAGAAATCTAGTGATTATGCTATCTTACAATTAGGTTATTCTGTTGATGACCTTAAACTTATTGACAGCAAATTAAATGATGAACAAAAATGGCATATAGCTAAAGATATAGGTAATAATGAATTCATTATGAATTTTATTAAATGTGATTATTTCATAGCAAAAAATTTAGATGCATATTTAAAACAAACTGTAACTAAAGAAGAAGATTTTTGGCATTATAAGAAACCTGATTATTATAAGTATGATGAATTAGTAGCTAAGGTTAATACAAAAACAGATAATGAGTATTATACTGAGACAGTAGAAACTAATATGGATTTAGGAAGTGCAATACTTGTTAATAAATATTATTATTTACCTGAAGAGTATGAACCTGATGATTTAGTTGATATTGAATGGAAATATAGATTTGGTAATAAGAATGATCATATAAAAGTAAGACAAGAAACATATGAACATTTCTTAGATATGTGGAATGCTGCGAATGAAGCTGGTTATTATTTAATGGCTTATTCAGGATATCGTAGTACTGAACATCAAAAGAGGATATATAATGAATATTTAAATAAGAATGGAGTAAGTTATGCAGATTCGATAGCTGCAAGACCAGGACATTCTGAACATTCAACTGGACTTGCTTTAGATATTTATTCTAAGACATGTAGTCAAGCAAGTTTATTTAAGGATACAAAAGCATATCAATGGCTTTTAAATAATAGTTATAAATATGGATTTATTCTTAGATATCCAGAAGGTAAGAGTAAACTTACTGGTTATAACTTTGAGAGTTGGCATTATAGATATGTTGGTGTAGAATTAGCAGAAAAAGTATATAACTCAGGACTTACATATGATGAGTATTATGCTTTTTACTTAGAGAAATAGAAAGGAGTTTATTATGAAAAGATCAACAAAGAAAAAAGTAGTAAGAGAGGTTGAACATAAGGGTTTAAAACTATTTGGTGCTTTAATTAATTTATTTGGTATGGCTCTTTATGCTGTTTATAATGTTAAAGTAGTTCTAGCATCACTTGTACTAGTTAGAAATGAATTTCCAAATAAAACATTTGATGAAGTATTAAACCTTGTAACTAAGAGCGCATTACTTGAAACTGGTGTTATCTTTGGAACTATCGTAGTATTTGAATTTATTAATTACTATTTATACTTAAATAAAAAGAGAGATGTACTTCTTGGTTTCATAGCATTTGAAGTAATGGCATTTATGGTAGCTGCATATATGTTTGGATTTACATATATATTCTCTTATGTAGTATTACTTCCAGCAATTACTGGATTTATAAATTATTATATTTTAGTTAACGAAGGTGAGTAGAACTCACCTTTTTAAATGTAAATATATATTTGAATAGTATATTATTTATATTATAATTAGTATGAGGTGGAATACATGAAAGTAGTAATTACTGCTGGTGGAACAGGAGGACATATTTATCCTGCTCTTGCAATTTTAGATAAAATAAAAGAAAAAGAACCTGATTCAGAATTTATTTATATTGGTACTCATAATAGAATGGAGAAAGATATAGTTCCTGAACATGGTATTAGATATGAAGCTATTAAGATTTATGGATTTAATAAATCCTTAAAAAGATTAAAAGAAGATCTAGAAGATATTTATTTAATACCTGCTGCTATTATAAAAGTTAAAAAGATTTTAAAAGAATTTAAACCTGATGTTGTTATTGGTGTAGGTGGTTATGTAACTTATCCAGTTATTAAGGCTGCACATTCATTAGGAATAAAGACATTTATTCATGAACAAAATAGTATCCCAGGTAAATCTAATTTAGCATTACAAAAGTATGTTAATTTAGTTGGAGTAAGTTTTCCTGATTCTAAGAAATACTTTACTAAAACTAAAACAATCGTTACAGGAAACCCTTGTGCAACTAATGCACTTAATGTTAAAAAAATTAGTAAGACTGATTTTGGAGTTAAGAAAGATTCTAAGACAGTATTAATAGTTAATGGATCTCTAGGAAGTGGTGCAATTAATACTAAGATGGTACCATTCTTAAAATCTATTAAGAATGAAGCTTATGAAGTTATTTATGTAACTGGTAAGAATTATTATGAAGATTATTCTAAAAATAAATTTCCAGAAAATGTTCATTTAGTTCCATTTGTTGATAACCTTTCAGGATTAATGAAAGATATTGATTGTATAGTAACTAGAAGTGGAGCTTCAACTGTAAGTGAAATCGAAGCATTACAAGTTCCACCAATCTTTATTCCAAGTCCATATGTTGCTAATAATCATCAATACTATAATGCTTTATCAATTTTAAATTCTAAAGCTGGACTTATGATTGAGGAAAAAGATTTAAATGAAACTATATTAAATGACTTTATTAAGTCTATTATCGAAGATGAAAAGACTACAAAATTATTTAAGAAGAATCTTCTCGACTTAGCTCATTTAGATTCTGCAGATATTATTTATGATGAAATTAAAAAAATAATTTAAGATAAGGAGGGAAAAGATGAAAACTAAAAAAAGCAAGAAGAAGTTAAAGCTTAATGTTCCAAGAACTATAGTTTTTGTTCTTTTCCTTTATCTTGTTTTTTATATGGGATATGAAGTATATAATCAAGAAGTAGTTCATTATAATATTGAGGGTAATACACTTTATAGTGATGCTGAAATATTAAGAACTATTAACTTAACTGATTATCCTCCAATACTATCTATTAATAGACATCAAATAAAGAAAACACTTGAAAGTGATCCTTTAATAAGTAAAGTGGATGTTAGTTATGGATGGCATTTTTATTTAAATATTAGAATTACTGAGAATAAACCTATGTTTATGTTAAAATCTTCTGGACAAGTTGTACTTCAAGATGGTACATTAGTTGAAAACAAAAATTATTTAGGAATACCAACTTTACTTAATGACACTCCAGTGGAGGTTAGAAACTTACTTGCAGAGCGTCTTGCAAAGGTTGATAGTGGAATACTTTATTTAATTAGTGAAATTAAATATGATCCAAGTTATGATTCAACTAATAAAGTAATAGATGAGAATAGATTTCTTCTTTATATGAATGATACTAATACTGTTTATATAACTGCAAGAAAAGCTAATACATTAAATTATTATTTAACTATTATTGCTAATAATGAAATAAATGAAGCTGGTACTCTATATCTTGATGGAGATGAAAATAATTATACATTTAAATTATATTCATCAGTTGTAAAGAAAGAAGAAGAAGAAGAGTAATTATGATTAATGAAAAAATAAATTATGATAAATTAATGATGGAAGAAATAAAGTCTCTTAATGGAGAAAGAAAGAGTGTACTTTTACATACTTGCTGTGGACCTTGTTCAAGTGCTTGCATTGAAAGATTAAGAGAGTATTTAGATGTTACAGTTTATTTTTATAATCCTAATGTTGAACCATTAGAAGAATATTTAAAAAGAAAAGAAACTCAAATTAAGTTACTTGAAGATTTAGATATTCCATACATTGATGCTGATTATGATAATGATTATTATAGATCTCAAGTTAAAGGATTAGAAAATGAGCGTGAAGGTGGAGCTAGATGTCCAGTTTGTTTTAAGATTAGACTTAAAAGAACTGCGGAAGTAGCTAAAGAAAATAACTTTGATTATTTCTGTACATCACTTACTGTTTCTCCACATAAGAATAGTGATATAATTAATAAAATAGGACATGCGATTGGAGAGTTAGTAGGAATTAAATTCTTATATTCTGATTTTAAAAAGAGAGAAGGATATAAAAGAAGTATTGAACTTTCTAAAGAGTATGAACTATATAGACAAGATTATTGTGGATGTCTAT
The DNA here is from genome assembly GCA_024693165.1 of Bacilli bacterium. Taxonomy (GTDB): domain Bacteria; phylum Bacillota_I; class Bacilli_A; order RF39; family UBA660; genus UBA6985. The sequence continues at coordinate 6,204 of JAILLM010000137.1, forward strand.
TTGCTAAGGATTGGAGTGAGTTAAATGAAAAGAAGTAAAGGATTTACATTAGCAGAGTTATTAGTAATTATTGTTATTGTTGGTTTATTAATTAGTTTAACTGGTTATACAGTTACTAGAGTTATCAAACAATCAAGAGAAAATATTAAAGAACAAAACTTTAAATCATTACTTGAAGCAGGAAATACTTATATGCATCAAGTAATAGATGGTAAAGAAGTTTATAAGTTTAATGATGGAGATTTTACTGGTTATAAATTTTTAACTAATGTAGTTGAGAAATGTGGTTCATATAATACTTGTAAGACTACAAGTGCAGATGATACAAACGGTAAATATACTTTTGAATTAAATATTAGTTTAGCTAATTTAAAAGATTATATTGATACATCTAAATATGCAGATGGTAAATGTAATATTAATGCTTATTTAACTCTTGAAAAAAATAAGAATGGATATTATGAAGTAATTGGTCTTGAAGTTAAAGCTGAAAGTAAAACTAATGCTAAGACTTGTGTAATAACAAAATGATATAGAATTTTTCTATATCTTTTGTTTTTATGGTATACTAAATATTGTTAATGCTTAAGAAAGGTTTTGGTGATAATAATGGGATTATTCCAAAAGTTTAAAGATATGTTTTCTAGCAAAAAAGCTAGAGAAGAAGAATTAGAAGAAATTCTTGAAGATGAAACTGTAGAAGTAGAAGAAGAGACTGAAGAAGTTAAAGAAGAGACTGAAGAAGTTGAAGATATAGATGAAACTGAAGTTGAAGAAGAATCAACTGAGGATGAAGAAATTGAAGAAGATTCAGAGGAAGAAACAGTTGAAGAAACTTCTGAAGATGAAGAAGAGGTTATTGAAGAACCTGAAGAAGAAGTAGTTGAAGAAGTTGTTGAAGAACCTATTAAGGTTGAAGAACCTAAAAAGGAAAAGAAAAAGAAGAAATTTGGATTCTTCAATTTAAGTGAAAAAGATAAAGATTTACTTGCTTATGATAAAGGATTAGAAAAGTCTAGAAAAGAATTTGTTTCTGAACTATCTATCTTAGGTAAAAAGTTTACTAAAGTTAATGAAGATTATTATGAAGAGTTAGAACAATTACTTATTAGTGCAGATATTGGTATTAATACAGTATTTAAATTTATGGATAGACTTAGAGATAGAGTTAAACATGAAAATATTACTGATACTAATTATTTAACTGAAGTAATTGTAGATGAGTTATTAATGATTTATGTTGAAGGTTCATCTTTAACTGATAAGATTAATATTGCGAGTGATGGACCTACAGTTATATTAATGGTTGGTGTTAATGGTGTAGGTAAAACTACTACCATTGGAAAACTTGCTCATAAATATATTAAAGAAGGTAAGAAAGTAATGCTTATTGCTGGAGATACTTTTAGAGCAGGTGCTGTTCCTCAACTTGAAGAGTGGGCAAATAGAACAGGTGCGTTATTCTTTGGTAAAGAAAATACTGATCCAGCTGGTGTTATATTTGATGGCTTAGTAAAAGCTAAAGAAGAAAATGCAGATATTGTTTTAATTGATACTGCAGGTAGACTTCAAAATAAAGTTAACTTAATGAATGAGTTAGAAAAAATTAATAAAGTAATTGGAAGACACATACCAAATGCTCCGCATGAAACATTATTAATTATTGATGCTACTACTGGACAAAATGGTATTAGTCAAGCAGAAAGCTTTAAAGAGATTACTAATATAACTGGTATTGTATTAACTAAGTTAGATGGTACTGCTAAAGGTGGTATAGTACTTGCTATTAAAGAGAATGTAGGTATTCCAGTTAAGTTCATTGGTTTAGGTGAACAAATGGAAGACTTAAGAACATTTGATATTGAAGATTATATTTATGGATTATTTAAGGATATGATGTAATATGGAAGAAACTTTATATTTAACTAGTCTTTATGAGTATTATAAAGAATTATTAACTGATACTGAAAGATCTTATTTTG
>JAILLM010000144.1 GCA_024693165.1 Bacilli bacterium
TTAAAGAAGAGAATGAATAATTCTCTTTTTATTTACAAATATATGTATAATTGTAAAAAAATAACTAATACATATAGACATTTTATTGTTAAAAAGAAATAATATAATTAAAGTTGTATAAGATTGGAGTGTTAATAATGGCTAAGAAAACTATTTCTAAAAAAAATAAAAAAATTAAATTCGATAATAATGTTAATGATAACGTACCATACATTATTATTGCTATTTTAACAGTTTTAGTAGTTGTTTTCGCAGTATGTATGTTCTATGGAGTTGGTTGCAGATGTTATAGGACTGAAACTACTTGTTCAGCAGCTGTAGAAAAATAATAAATAAGAATGGAATACGATAGTATTCTTTTTTTATTTATAAATAATACTTGTTTACTAATAGATTTATTTTTGTTATTATATTAATAGTAAACATAGGAGGTGTTTATATGGCATTCGACAGTATAAAGAACGCATTGTTTCCTAAAGATGATACTGAATCTATCGAAGATGAATCATATGATGTAGATTCTAAAAGTGTTTCTAAAAACGGAAGTAAGATGGTGCTTGTAGAACCTCGTGCATATTCAGAAAGTCAAACAATCGCGGATCATTTAAAAGGAAGAAATTCTGTTGTTGTTAATTTAAAAAGAGTAACTAATGATCAAGCTAAAAGAATTATAGATTTCCTAAGTGGAACATTATACGCTATCGGTGGAGATATGCAAAAATTAGGCAATGGTATTTACTTATGTACTCCTAAAAACGTAACAGTTGATGGAAGAATGAGTGATGCTGAAGAAGATAAAAAGGCTAAAGCTAAAATCGAAGATGATTTAGATTTCTAATAAATTAATTTAAAGGTGATTATATGAAAAAGTTTAGTAAAAGTTTTTCAGGATATAATACCCATGAAGTTAATGCTTTTGTTGATGATGTAGTAAAGAATGTAGATGAAATGCTACAAAAGATGAAAGCAAAAGACATGGAGATTGATAGACTGACTAAAGAATTAGAACATTATAAATCTATGGATGCTACTTTAAATAGAGCAATCGTAATGGCTGAAGAAAGTAGCAAAAAATATAGAGAATCTAGTTTAAATGAATCAGATTTAATAATTACTGAAGCAAAGAAGAATGCTAATAGAATTATTAATGATGCATTAACTAAAGCTGAACATATCGAAGAAGAGTCACAAAGAATGAGAAGAAATATAATCACATATAAAAGAAGAATTAAAAATCTAATTGATCAACAAGCAGAACTTGTTGAAGATTTAGATAAAGTAGATTTATAAAAGATACGAAAGTATCTTTTTTTAATAAAAGTAGGTGTAATATGAAATTAATTAAGAAAATATTTTTTATATTTTTTATATTATTAGTATTACTTGTTAATTATAATTCTAATACTAGTATTATAAGTTCTAAGAATTATTTAGAAGATAATTACGATTATTATAAGTTAAGTGATTTTAGAATAAAAGGTGATACAGTTAATGCTGGTGGAGAAATAGGATATTCGTGTTATATTACTTTACCTCAAATTTTAGGTGGACATGTTACTTTTAAAAATGATTCTGGTGAATCTTTTAGAGGGGATTTTAGACGTTCTGATGGAGGACCAGTAATAATTATTCCAAGTGATGTAAAACCTAGTAAATATCATATTACAGAAATTCAAGCTGGTGGTACTGGTAGAGATGGTGGAATGATTGTAAAAACATTTACTGATCCCGAAATATTTAAAGATCAATATTTAACAGTTGTAAATGATAACTATAAAGAAACGCAACCTGTTACTCAATCAACAAGTAGAACTACTATTGGTAAAAAAACAACTAGTTCAAGTGAAACTACTGAGACTACTACTAAGACAACTAACACTACTAAAAAAAGATCTAAAAGCAAAATATCTATTCCAATTGATTTTACTTTAATATTGGTGGTTGTAAGTTTATTATTAGTAATTGGATTAATATTCTTCTTAAAAGCTATTCATGAAGATGAATAAAAAGTGTTAAGTAAGACTGTAAGATACCATGTGGTATCTTTTTTTATTTATAATTATGGTAAAATTTATTATAGGTGATACTATGTACAAAATAATAAGTAATAGTTTAATAACTGATAATGTTTATAAGCTTGAAGTTGAAGCGCCTTTAATTGCTCATTCTATTAAACCGGGTGAGTTTATTATCATCATGGTTGATAGTATGAGTGAAAGAATTCCAATGGCAGTATATGATATCAATGGTGATAATATCATAATTGTTTATAGTGTAAGTGGAGCAAGTACTTATGAACTTAAAAATGCTAAAAGCATTCATTCATTACTAGGTCCTTTAGGTAATGAATCTAAATTTACTTTTGATACAGAATTATATCAAGATAAAAAAGTATTACTATTAGTAAGTGGTACTGGTATCGCACAAGTTAATCGTATAAGTAAAAGATTAAATGAATTAGAAATTGAAAATGATATCTATTCAGTAGATAAAAGTATATTTAATGAAATAAGTGTAGTTAATACAAATAACTTAAGTGATCTTATTAGTAAATATGATGCAGTTTTAACAGTTGGTTCTTTTGAATTTATGGAGAAAGTTGTTGAAATCTCAAATATTTTAAATAAAGAGGTAAGAGTATCGCTAAGTCCATTAATGCTTGATGGTGTAGGTTTATGTGGTTCATGCAGAGTATTAATTGATGGTGAAATTAAATTTGCATGTATAGATGGTCCAGAGTTTGATGGAACAAAAGTAGATTTTGAAACAGCTAAAAAACGTATGGAATTATTTAAAACTGAAGAAGGAAGAAGATACTTAAGAGAAGTCGAAGGTAATACTTTCACAGGAGGTGCAACTAATGAATGATGATTTAAAAAGAACTCCTATGAGTATGTTAGATAAAGAAGAAAGAATTCATAACTTCAATGAAGTAGAATTAGGATACACTAAAGAAGAAGCAATCAAGGAAGCTAATCGTTGTCTTCAATGTAAAATACCAATGTGTATGAAAGGTTGTCCAGTAGGTCACAAAATTCCTGAATGGATTAAAGCAATCAAAGAAGATAGATTAGAAGATGCTTATAAAATAATTAGTGAAGTATCTAGTTTACCAGCTATTTGTGGAAGAGTATGTCCTCAAGAACAACAATGTGAAAAGATGTGCGTAAGAGGACTTAAAGGTGAAGCAATTGCAATCGGTGCACTAGAAAGATATGTAGCAGATAATGTTGAGAGGAGTCTTGAATACTTAAAGAAAGAACCTAATGGTAAAAAAATAGCTATCGTAGGTTCAGGTCCTTCAGGAATTACTTGTGCAACTGATCTTGCACGCGAAGGATTTGATGTAACTATTTATGAAGCATTGCATCGTCCTGGTGGAGTCTTAGCTTGGGGTATTCCTGAGTTTAGACTTCCAAATAAAATTGTTGATAAAGAAATTAATCTAGTTGAAAAACTAGGAATAAAAATTATATATGACACAATCGTAGGTAAAACTATAAGTTTAGAGTCTATAATAAAAGATTATGATGCAGTATACATAGCAAATGGTGCTAATAAACCTAAGTTTATGGATATACCTGGTAATGAAGCTAATGGTGTATATTCTGCAAATGAACTTCTTATCAGAGTAAACTTAATGGATGGTATGTTAGATGAATCAAGAACACCAATCAAAGTACCAAAGATATGTTATGTAATTGGTGGTGGAAATGTTGCAATGGATGCAGCAAGAACAATCAGAAGATTTGGTAGTGAAACACATATAATGTACCGAAGAACTCATGAAGAACTTCCAGCATTAGGTGATGAAACAATCCAAGCTGAAGAAGAAGGAATTATATTTGATTACTTAACAACACCAATAAAAATACTTAAAGATGAAAACAATAAAGTAATTGGTATGGAATGTATAAAATATGAATTAGGTGAAAAAGGTGAAGATGGCAGAATGTCTATCAAAGAAATACCTAATTCAAATTACAATGTTAATTGTGATCAAGTAATATATGCTATATCAAGTGAAGCACTTAATATTGCTACTCGTGATAGTGATATTTTACATTTAAAAAATGGACTAATATTTGCAAATGAAAATGAAACTAGTATTGAAAATGTTTATGCTGGTGGAGATACTGTAACAGGGCCGATGACTGTTATTAAAGCTATGGAAGCAGGTAGAAAAACAGCTAAAAAGATTATTGAAAATTTAAAATAATTTGAAATTAAATATCACTTTGTAGTATAATCAAAACTACGGGTGATAAGAAAATGAAAGATATGATTTTAAAATTGTGTACTACAATTGCTGTTATAGCTTTTATAGTATTAGTACTATTTATTATTCCTAATAGTACAAGTAAAAAGACATCTGATGAAACAACTACAACAAGTATGGATAGAAAGAGTGAGTATATGAGCGGTAAACATCATGTATTAATAAAAGTAAAAGGATTAGGAGAAATAACAGTAGAGTTAGATGCTGATACAGCACCTATAACTGTTACTAATTTTATAAATTTAGTAGATTCTAAATTCTACGATGGATTAACATTCCATAGAATTATTGATGGATTCATGATCCAAGGTGGAGATCCAACTGGAACTGGTTCTGGTGGAAGTGATGAAAAGATTACTGGAGAATTTGCTAAGAATGGAATAACTAATAACATTTCTCATGTTAGGGGAGTTATTTCAATGGCAAGAAGCAATGATATGAATTCAGCATCAAGCCAATTCTTCATTGTTCAAAAAGATTCAACATACTTAGATGGACAATATGCAGGCTTTGGTCATGTAACTAAAGGAATGGATGTTGTTGATAAAGTAGTTAAATCGGTTAGTGGTAAAGTTGGTAATAATGGAGCAGTAGCTGCTGAAGATCAACCAATTATCGAGTCTATTACAAGAATTGATTAATATTTAAAAGAGACCTATTAAGTGTTATAATTAATTAGTGATGATTATGAAGAAATTTATTAAAAATAATAGTTACTTAATTTCTTATATACTTATGTTTATAGGTCTTTTTTCAATGGCATTTTATATGTACTTATATTCAAGTAAGTTAATTGATAGAAGTGTATATGAATTTGCATTC
>JAILLM010000172.1 GCA_024693165.1 Bacilli bacterium
TATATGAATCATAACTATGGTTTAGTAATATTTAACTTAGTATTCTTTATGCCTATTAATATTAAGGGTTATTTTGAATGGGATAAACACGATAAAGAAAATGAAGTTGAAAATAGAGGTTTAGGATTTGAAAAAGGTATATTAACTATAACTATATCTTTATTCGCAGGTTTAATAGTAGCTTATTTATTAAGTTTAATACCTGGTGAGAGATTAGAGTTTTTAGATGCTTATACTAATGTTATTAGTTTTATTGCAGGTATCCTTTTAATGCTTAGATATAATGAATCATGGATGCTTTATTTAGTTAATAATATACTTGATTTATCTTTATGGATTATTAATTTCAAAGAAGACGGATTTGATTCATTTATGGTTCTTTTAATGAGTATCATGTATTTAACAATAAATGTATATGCATTATTTAAATGGAGGGGCAACGATGAATAATTACAAGAAATTTATATTTGATATTGACTATACAATTTTAATTCCGGATTGGTCTAAGGAAGATGATTACTTTAGAGAGTGTATTCCTTTAGAAGAACAAGAAAGATTCTTTGAACTTAAACAAAGTATTATGAATAAATATGAACTTGAGTATCCTAGATATGATACTAAAACTTTAAGTGATTTTTTTAAGTCATATAATTTAACTGTTAGTGAAGATGTTATTAATGGTTGGATGATTCATAATGGAGAAACTATTATTGATGAAGTAGTAGATGGAGTTAAAGATTTATTTAAATACTTAAAAGATAATGGTAAAGAAATAGTAATACTAACTAGTTGGTTTAGTGGAACTCAAATACCTAGACTTAAAAGAGCTGGTTTATATGAGTATATAGATAAAATAGTTGCAGGTGAAGATGCAATGAAACCTGATTTAGAATCATTTACACTTGCAATTGGAGATACTCCAAAAAGTGATTGTATTATGATTGGAGACTCAATCAAGAGTGATAAGAATGGTGCAGATAATGCAGGAATAGATTCTTATATAGTAGATAAGAATAATACTATCAGAGATATCTTAAATATTCTTACAGGAAAAAGAGTAATAGCTAATTATAATGAATGTTTAACTAACTTAGCATGTTCTATTAGTAAATACTTTGGAGCTAGTTTCAAACATAATACATTAGACTATGTAGATAAAATATTAGAAGAAAAGAAACCTAAGAATGTAGTAACTATTCTATTTGATGGAATGGGTTCTTATATATTAGATAAACATTTAAATAAAGATTCATTCTTTATGAAAAATAAATTAAAAAATATTACAAGTGTATTTCCTGCGACTACAGTAGCAGCTACTACAAGTATAAGAACAGGTTTAAATCCATGTGAAACAGGAATGCTTGGATGGACAATGTACTTTGATGAATGTAAAGATACTTTTGTTTCATTCTTTGGTACAAGAAAAACAGATGAAACTTGGACACCAGTTGATGAAGCATTGGAATATAGTAAAAAGTATTTACGTCATAAAGAAGTAATAGAAAGAATCAACGAAGAAACAAATAATAAAGGATATAAAGTAATGCCTTTTGATTCTGATTCTTACACAGATTTAGATAATATGTTTGAAAAAATAGAATCACTTGTTAATTCTAGTGATGATAAAAAATATATTTATGCATATAATGATGAACCAGATCATTCAATGCATGATTTTGGTACATTTGATATTTTTGTTGGTGATCTAATTAGAGAAAGAGAAAAGAAAGTATTTGAGTTATCTATGAAACTTAAAGATACAATTATTTTTGTAATAGCAGATCATGGACACTTAGAAGAGGAAGACTATCAATTAGTTAATTATCCAGACATTGTTGACTGTCTAAGAGAATTACCTTCAATTGAACCAAGAGCAACTGCATTCTTCATTAAAGAAGGTATGAATGAAAGATTCGAAGAATTATTTAATAAATACTTTAGTGAAGATTATAATCTTTATACTAAAGAAGAAGTTATTAATAATAAATTCTTTGGAGATGGAGAAGAGAATCCTAAATTTAGAAGTGAATTAGGAGACTATTTAGCTATATCACATTCTAAAAAAGCATTTATTTATGATGGTGACTGTAGATTAAAATCACATCATGCTGGTAATACTAGAAATGAAGTATTTATTCCATTAATTGTTATAGATACTAATGAGGTAAATGAGGAAATATAATGGCTTATTTTACTTTATTTTTGCTTTTTGGGTCTTTTAAGTTTAATGTAATTATTGTAAACAATAATTACATTTTTTATTTATGATTATTTATATTTGTTATAATTATTAAGAATAGGAGGTCTCGTATGAGTAAACTTAGAAAAACTAATTATTTTAGTATTATTGTTAATTATTTATTTATAATTGTTGGATCTATACTTGCTGCATTTGCTATTGAATGTTTCTTAGTTCCTAATTCAATCTTAGACGGTGGAGTAAATGGTATAAGTATTATTTTAAATTTAAAGTTTGGTTTAAATTTAAGTTTATTAATAATTCTTATTAATATTCCATTTATGTATGTTGGTTATAAAAATTTAGGCTGGAAATTTATTACAAAAGCGTTATTTAGTATTATTACTTTTTCAATATGCTTAGAGATCTTTAAAGATGTAAAAGAAATTACTGATAATATACTTCTTGCATGTGTATATGGTAGTGCACTTCTTGGTTGTGGGGTTGGTATAATTATTAAATGTGGAGGATGCCTTGATGGTACTGAATCAGTTGGTATTGTTATAAGTAAAAAGACTAATTTTTCGGTTGGACAATTTGTACTTTTATGTAATGTAATTATATTTGGTGTTGCTGGAATATTCTTTGGTGTGGATAGAGCATTATACTCATTACTTGCTTATTTTATTACTTCAAAGGTTGTTGATGAAATAAGTGAAGGATTAAATAAGGCTAAAGCTGCTATGATAATTACAAATGATGGTAAAGAAATAACAGAAGCTATTTATAAAAATATTGGAAGAACAGTTACTAGACTTGAAGGAACAGGATTTATAAGTGGAAACAAAGAAGTTCTATATTGTGTTTTAACTAGAATCGAAATACCAGAACTTAAAAGAATTGTTTTAGAAAGTGATGCTTCTGCATTTATAACTATTAGTGATATTTCAGAGATAATAGGAAATCATATTAAGAGTAATAAGGAAATAAAATAATTATTTCCTTTTTTTATTTTTGTGTTATTATATATAGCACGAGGGATAAAATATGAAAGTTGAGAGAATATATTTAGAATTAACTAGAATGTGTACAATCGAATGTGAACATTGTCTTAGAGGTGAACGTAGAAATGAATTCATGTCTCAAGAAACTATTGATAATGTTTTTAAAGATGTTACTGAAGTAGAAACTTTACTTTTAACTGGTGGGGAACCTTTACTTGCTTTAAAACAAATAAAAGAAATCTTAAATGTTATTCATAATAATAAAATTATAATTAATTCTATTCTTTTAATAACTAATTGTACAGTTTTAAATGACGATATACTTAATGCTTTAAGTGATTTATCTAATGATTCTAAACTTAATGTAAAACTTTCATATGATACGTTCCATTATTTAGAATTATGTAGATTAAATTTATTAGATAAGAGAACAGAAAATGCTGAAATATTAAAAGAAAAATTTAATGCTTCAGATTATTTTGATTATAGTAAAGCACCTAAAAATAGTAAAGAATTGATTTATCCAATTGGTAAAGCTGCAAATCTCACTTTAAAAAGATTAGATGAAATTAATATAGTTAAAAATACTAACTATGATTTTAATTATTATGAGTTAGTTCCATATACATTTTATGACACTTGTTATAATGAAGAAGATAATGAAATAGAAGGTATTGTAAGTGTTGATGTAAATGGTAATGTTGTTTCATATTCCTTACCATTTGATGAAGAAGATAACGAAGCTTTAACTTATGATTCTAATATTAATAAGAATGGACTATTAAATGCTTGTTTAAATTATATTAATAATAAAAATCAAGATGAATTTAAAAATGAAACATTAAAAGTTTATAAAAAAATTAAAAATGCTTAAGATTTGCTTAAGTATTTTTTTATTGCAATTCACTTGACAAGTTATATAATGTAGGTAAGGAAGGTGTATGTATGAAGAAATTTTTAAAGAACTATCGTAGTACTTTAATTCTATTATTTTCAGTTATACTTGGAGCAGTAATTGGAATAATATTTAAAGAAAAAACTGCAGTTCTAAAACCATTTGGTGATGTATTCTTAAACTTATTATTAGTATCTATCGTACCGTTAATATTTTTAACTATTTCAACATCAATTGGTAAGATGGAAAGTCCAAAAAGAATTGGTAAAATTCTTGCATCAATTATCGGTGTTTTCTTAGTTACTTCTTTAATTGCATGTGTAGTTGCATTTTTTGTAACTAAACCAATTAATTTAGTTAATGTAAGTGATACTGATAAAATCAAATCTATTTTTGAAGTTGCTGAAGAAGCAGAAAAAGTTGATATTATGGAATCTACTGTTAATTTATTAACAGTTAATGATTTCTCTAAACTTTTATCTAAGAGTAATATTATTGCTTTACTAGTATTCTCAATTATTGTTGGTATAGCAATTAATATGGCTAAAGAGAAAGGCGAAAAGTTTAAAGAAGTACTTATAAGTGCTAATGAAGTAATGCAAAATATAATTAAAATAATTATGTATTATGCTCCAATTGGATTAGGATGTTATTTTGCTTACTTAATAGGAACTTTTGGTGCATCAATTGGTGCTGGTTTCTTAAAAACATTTATTATTTATACAGTAGTATGTGTTTTATTCTATTTCATTTTTTATACTATTTATGCATTTGTTGCTGGTGGTAAAAAAGGTGTTAAAGTATTTTGGAAAAATGTATTCCCATCTACAGTTACAAGTTTAGCTACTTGTTCAAGTGCTGCTTCAATTCCAGTAAATGTTGAAACAGCTAAAAGAATGGGAGTACCTAATGATATAGCTGAAACTACAATTCCAATGGGTACTAGTTTTCATAAAGATGGAAGCATTATTGGATCTGTATTTAAGATTATGTTCTTAGTTTGTTTATTTGGTGGTAATGTTTCTACATTTAAGATTTTAGGTGTAGCATTACTTGCTAACTTACTTATTACTGGAGTTCCAATTGGTGGTGGAACTATTTCAGAAATGATGATTTTAAGCTTAATGGGTTATCCATTTGAAGCTTTACCAATTTTAACTATGATTGCTACTATTATAGATCCACCAGCTACTATGTTAAATGTAGTTGGAGATTCAGCATCAGCAATGATGGTTACTAGAATTATTGAAGGTAAGAATTGGTTAAAAGGTGAAGAAAAAGTAAAAGTAAAAAAAGAAGTAGTTAAGAAAGAAGCTAAAGTTGAAAAGAAAGTTGAAAAGAAAACTAAGGCTTTAAAACCTAAAACTAAAAAGGTAGCTACAAGCACTAAAAAAGCTAATACTAAAAAGGCTAGTGCAAAAACTAAGAAGAATACAAAGAAAACTAAATAAGGAGGATTTCCTCCTTTTTTATTTTTAATTTGACTTTTTTTTAAAAAGGTATATTATATATTCAATTTAAAAAGAGAGAAGAGATAGGTTAGTTATGAAACTAAAAATAAATAAGAAGTTGTTCTTACTGGCAGCAACTTCTACACTAACTCTTAGTGGTTGTGGATTAAATAGTGAGTATGAAGGTTATGAACCTTATGAAGCAGAGTATTTTACAGAAGTTCCTGAAGCTAATGCTTCTGAAGGAAATATAATTTATTATAGTAAACTTCAAGAACAAACTTTATCTACATCTGTAGTTGAAGAAGTTCCATCTATTATTATTGAAGATGGAGAATATGTAAAAGCTACTACTAATGTAAATATTAGAGCTGAAGCTAATACAACTTCAAATAGATTATGTGTATTAGGTCTTGGTGCTTCTGCAAAAGTAATCGGAGAAGAAGATGGTTTCTACAAGGTAGAATATTTAGATTATGTTGGATATGTATCTAAAGAATTTGTTTCTCGTTATCAAAAAGAACATGTTAATTTAGATCCAATTGATGTAGCTTATTTTCCAAAAGATACACTTATATATGATGAAGGAATGGAAGGAAAATCAATAGCTCCTGCTGGTGAATTCTCATTTGTATATGAGGATCAAGGTGATATGGTTCTTGTTGATGTTGATGGTATCGTTGGATATGTTGATAAATCACAAGTTGAACATATTGATGATGTTAATAACTATGTAGTTGTTGATATTAGTGATCAAAATGTAAAAGTATTAAATGGTTGTGATGTATTAGTTGATAGTCCTTGTGTAACAGGTGCTCCATTAAGTCCAACTCAAACAGGTTTATTTACTGTATGGAGAGATAAAGGAATGAGATATTTAGGCTGTGATAATAGTCCTTGGGTAAATGTTATGAAAAGTTTTGATGGTAATCGTGGATTACATGATGCTGAAAGATATACTGAAGCAAATGGTTTTAAACATGGTTGGAGAGATTCATCTGAATTTGTTCCTACAACATATTTAGTTGATGGTTCTCATGGTTGTGTTAATATGCCTCATGATGAAGCTATGGAATTAGATCAACTTATTACTAAAGGATCTAAAGTATTAGTTAAGAGATAAGATATAGATTTGTTCTATATCTTTTTTATTGTAATAATTATTATTATTTTTTATAATTTATATAGGTGATAAGATATGAAAAGTGATGATAAGACTAAAGTTCAAATGTTTTTTCATAAGATTAAAGTAATGTTTAAAAACATTTGGAAACTTATTAAAAAGTTATTTATTAAACTATTTAATCTAATTAAAGATAATAAAATTGCTAAGATTGTTTTAGCAAGTTTGGTTGCTTTAATAATTATTATTTATGGAATTATAATTGCAGCTGGTGGACCTACAAGTGCAGTTAGAACATATTCAAAAGGATTAGTTGATAGTAATGCTAAAAAGATGTATTCAGTTGTTAATAGTAAGTATGTTAAAGAAGTAGAGAGTTCTTCAAACATAGTTGTGTTAGAGTCTATCGAAGCATCATTATCAAGTTTAAAACAAATAAATAAAGATTATTTATCTTATAAAATAATTGATTCATATGATTTGGGTAGTTATGAGAAAGAACAATTAATTGAAACTATGAAATTGTATGCTAAAGATTTAGATGAGTCAAAGATAAAAGGTGCTAAAAGATATTTAGTTAAATTTAAAATAAATGTACAAGGCAATACTACTTATGTTTATACTTCAATTTATTCTGTAAAGAGAGGTTTAACTTGGAGTGTTGTTTATAATGCTTAAGATTTAATGGGGTAATTATGAATTATATTGATAGTGTGATAGAAAAAATTAAAAATGAAACTTTTAAAAGAATAGTTCTTCCAGAAAGTGAAGATGAAAGAGTTATTGAAGCTGCTAATAAAGCATGTAAGTTTTGTGATATTTATTTAATCGGAGATGAATCTTTAAGAGATAAAGTTGATTCTTCAATTACTATTCTTAATCCTAAAACATATGGTAGATTAAATGAAATGTGTGATACATTTTATGAATTAAGAAAAGAAAAAGGATTAAGCAAAGATGAAGCTTATGATTTAGTAACTAATAATTCAAGATACTTTGCTACGATGCTTGTTTATTTAGGTATTTGTGATGGAGAAGTTACAGGTGCAAATCATACATCTGCTGATACTTATAGAAGTGCTTTTCAAATATGTAAACCAAAATCAGGTAAAGCTTCAGCATTTATGTTACTTGAATTTCCTAATAAAGAATTAGGTAATAATGGTGTTGTATTATTTGCTGACACAGGTTTAAATCAAAATCCTGATTCTGAAACGCTTGCTGACATAGCATTTGATTCAAGTGTTACTTATGAAAGATTAGTTGGTGGACAATCTATGGTTGGTATGCTTAGTCATTCTACTAATGGTTCAAGTAAACATGAAGATGTTGAAAAAGTAGTAAATGCTTTGAATATAGTTAAGAGTAAACATCCTAGTTTACTTATCGATGGAGAAATGCAATTTGATACTGCGATTGATATTGATGTAGCTAAGAAAAAGATGCCTGATTCAATTATTGCAGGTCATGTAAATACTTTTATATTCCCAGATTTAGATGCTGGTAACATTGGATATAAGATTGCTCAAAGATTAGGTGGAGCTAATGCATATGGCCCTTTAACTCAAGGACTTGAAAAACCAATTAATGATCTTTCTAGAGGTTGCACAGCTGAAGATATTGTTGGTGTTATTGCAATAACATGTCTACAAGTTAAATAAACTATCATTCTGATAGTTTTTTTATGGTATTATTTTAGTAGAGGTGGTTTGTATGAAATTAAACTTAAAAACTGAACCAAAGATAACAGTTAATAATGATGTTAAAATAACTAGTTTTGAAATTTTATATCCTTTTCCAAGATATGAATTTGAAGATACTTTTAATCTTAGAATATTAATTGATTTAATGAGTACTTATTCATTAAAACATAGAACAAGACAAGCTTTTAATGAAGAAAATGATTTAAATTATATTACTAATTATGATGTTGATTGTTTTAGAAGAGGAGATACTCAATTCTTGCAAATAACATTCTTACTTCCTGGCAGTGGAATATTTGATGATTTTGATTTAAAGAAATCTTTAAAAGTAGTTAAGAATCATATTTTTAAATCAATTGTATTAGCAGAAGATTTTTCTTATGAATATAATATTTATTATGAAAGAATTCTTAAAGATTTAAATACTAGATTAAGTGATCCTAGATCTTTATTTGAAGATACTTGGATGGATCTTTATAATTTTAAACATGATTATTATAAAACTAATATTGAACAATTAGGTGCATTAAAGAAATCATCTATTGAAAGAGTAATTGAGTTATATAAGAAGATAGTTTTAAAAGGTGATTTTATTTCATTTATAAGTGGTAATGTAAGTGATAAAGAATATTATAAAGAAACTTTTGAAAGTATATTTAAACAAAAGAAAGAGAAAATAAGTTTAGATGTTAACTACGATTTAAAATACAAACCAGATTGGTTTGGTCATGTTGATAAGACTACACATAATCCACATAGTATTATAAGAGTAGGTTATTATAAAGAAAATGCTACTAAAAGAGATAAATACTTAATGATGTTCTTAAGTTGTTGTATGTGGAGAAGAGAAAATAATATTCTATTTAATAAATTAAGACTTGAAAATGATTTAGTTTATAGTTGTGGTTGCGATCAAATTGAAGCTTTAGATAGTATTACTGTTACTGCTTATCTTTCTAAAGAAAATATTAATAAAGCTTTAGTTTTAATTGATGAATGTATGAATCTACTTCTTGATGAAGAAGTATTTAATAGATGTAAAGAAAAATTATTAAAAGCAGATAATATAACATTCATATCTTA
>JAILLM010000014.1 GCA_024693165.1 Bacilli bacterium
AAGAAAGATAATGAAGAAAAAACTGATGAATTAGAAAAACTAAAAGAAGAAGTAGATAAACTTAAAAATGAAAATACTGAATTAACTTCATCATTAAAAGAATCTCATAGTAAAGAAGCGTCTTTAAGCAATAGTATTAAAATGGAAAAAATAAATAAAACAAAGAATAAAACAAAAATAGAAGAATTAGAAATAGAAAATAAAAGAGTTTTTGATTCTAATAAACAACTTAAAACTAATAATAAAATGTTGAAAGATGATAATAATAATTTAAAAGAAGAAAAACAAGAATTATTAAAAGAATTAAATGAAGCTAGACGTTTAATTGAAGAATTAAAGAATAGTAATCAAGTAATCGAAGTTCCAGTAGTTGTAGAAAAAGTAATTGAAAAAATTGAACCAACACCCGTTGTTGAAGAAGTAGTAGAAACTCCTTCTGATGAAGAGATTACACCTGTAATTGATGAAGTAGTAGAAACACCAGTAGTTGAAGAAGCTAAAGAAGAAACTGTAGAGATAGATCCACAAAAAGTTCATGAATTATATAATATAAATCTTAATGATGATTATTATAAATACTTTAGAAAACAAAGAGCAATTGAATTCTCTGAATATTTAAAAAATCACAAAGAAAAATCAGAAGATAGAACTGAAGAATTAGTTAATACAATAGCTGAAGAATTATATAAAGAATTAACTAAAGAAGTTCCTGTAAAAAAAGATGAAAAAGATAAGACTTTCTATTATCAAGAATTCAAAAAAGAAAGAATCGAAGAATTCTCTAAATTAAATAAAAAAGATGAAAAGAAAAAAATGAATGTATTAGCAATAGGATCAGGTACATCTATATTAAAAGAAGCTGTAAAAGCTGCAATCGAGGATGTTGTTGAAGATCAACCTGATTACTCAGAAAAAGTTGCTAGTGCAATGGATCATGCATCATTTGCATTTTCCGGTGAAAAGGAAAAGAAAAGAATTCTTAAAAGTGAAAAAAGATTAAAAAAAGCTGAAAGAGTAGGTACTTCTCAATTATCTAATAAAGAAAGAGTAGAAGAATTCAGAAAGAAAATGGCTCATAAGAAAAAATAAGCGTATGCAAATACGCTTATTTTATTGCAAAAAATACAATAAAATGTTAATATCTTTACGTAATTAAGGAGGAAACCTTATGAAAAAAGTAATTATTATTAAATATGCTGAGCTTAATACTAAAAAAGATAATATAGACTTTTTTATTAAAATATTAAGAAAGAATATTCAAAATACTTTAAATGATGATACTAAAAAAATCACTTATGATCATGGACGTATGTTTATTGAATCCACTGAAGATGATTTTGAAGATTTACTTAAAAAAGTTAAAAAAGTATTTGGTATTCATGAAATCAATATTGCTTATAAATTAGATACAACTGACTTTGATACTATTAAAGATACACTAGCTGATTTAGTTAAAGATGCAGACTTTAATACATTTAAAGTAGCTACTAAAAGAAGTGATAAATCTTATCCATTAGATTCTATGGAAATAAGTAAAAAATTAGGTGGAGTAGTTTTAAGAACACTTAATGATAAAGGTGTAACAGTTGATGTTCATAATCCTGAAGTAACTATTAATGTTGAAGTTAGACGTGGACAAAGTTATATATATTTTGAAAGAGTTAAAGGATTAGGTGGATATCCAGTTGGATCTTTAGGAAAAGGATTACTTATGTTAAGCGGAGGAATTGATTCTCCAGTTGCTGGTTACCTTGCATTAAAACGTGGAGTTAGAATTGAAGCAATTTACTTTGAATCACCTCCTCATACTTCTGAAGATGCAAAGAATAAAGTACTTAAACTTGCTAAAAAGTTAAGTGAATATTCAGGATATGTAAAAATACATGTAATTAACTTTACTGAAATCCAAGAAACAATTCTTAAGAATGCACCTCATGATTATTTAATTACGTTAATGAGAAGAATGATGTATAGAATAACTGAAAGAGTAGCTTATAAGAATAATTGTAAATGTATAGTTAATGGTGAATCAATTGGTCAAGTTGCTAGTCAAACATTAACAAGTATGTCATGTATTAATGCAGTTACAAATATGCCGGTTATTAGACCAGTAGCTTGTTTAGATAAGAATGATATTATTGATATAGCTAAAGATATTGATACTTATAAAATATCAATTGAACCATTTGAAGACTGTTGTACAATCTTTGTACCAAAGCATCCAGTAATTAATCCAGATGTAAGATCTTGTGAAGAATATGAAGCAAATGTTGATTATGATGCACTTGTAAAAAAGGCAGTTGAAACATCTACAGTTATTAAAGTAGAGAATAACTCAAATACTCAAATTAAAGAAGACTTTAAAGATTTATTTTAAAGTCTTTTTTTCTTGCATTTTTATATTTTTTTGCTATTATAAGTCTTAGATAGAGGTGAAAGTATGAAGATATTATCTGTAAATGCGGGAAGTAGTTCCCTAAAATTCAGATTATACGATATGCCAAAAGAAGAACTTCTAATGAAAGGTACAATTGAAAGAATCGGTCTTTCTGATGGAGTTTATAGCATTCGTATAGGTGATACTAAGGTCGAAAAAGATATAGACTTTGCAGATCATGAAGAAGCTGTACAACTATTACTTAAAGACCTTATAGATCAAAAAGTAATTAAGTCATTAGACGAAATTAAAGCTGTAGGTCATAGAATCGTTCATGGAGGAAATAAATACTCTAAGAGCGTTATTCTAAACAAAAGAGTTATTAAAGAAATTGGATCGATTTCTGATTTAGCTCCACTTCATAATCCAGCAGGATTACTTGGAGTACAAGCATTTGTTGATAACATTCCAGATGCTGTTAACGTAGCATGTTTCGATACTGCATTCCATCAAACAATGGAACCAGCAGAATTCCTATATGCTATTCCATATGAATGGTATGTTAAATATGATGTAAGAAAATATGGTTTTCACGGATTATCTCATAAGTTTATTACTGAAACTATGATGGATAAACTAAAAAATAAGAAACCTAATTTAATTATTTGTCATATTGGTAATGGTGCATCTATTAGTGCTGTTAAAGATGGTCATTGTATTGATACATCAATGGGTATGACTCCAAATGCAGGATTAATGATGGGTACTCGTTCAGGAGATATTGATCACACACTAATTCAATATGTTAAGAAAAAAACTGGTTTCTCATCTGAAAAGATTAATGAAATTTTAAATAAAGAATCTGGACTTGAAGGTATTGCTGGAATGTCAGATTTAAGAGATATTGATAGAGCTTATGAAGCTAAAGAAGATAAAGTAGTTTTAGCTATTGATATGTATACTCAAAGAATTGCTAACTATGTAGCTGAATATTATTGCAAGCTAGATGGAAAAGTAGATGGTATTGTATTTACTGCTGGTGGTGGAGAAAACGATCCAATCATTAGAAGAGAAGCGATCAAGAAACTTCATGCATTAGGTATCAAACTTGATGAAGAAAAGAATGAAGAAACAATTACAAGAAAAGGTAAAGAAGGAGTTATATCTTCAAAAGACTCTAAAGTACCTGTTTATGTAATCGCAACTGATGAAGAATTAATGATTGCAAGAGATACTTATAATTTAGCAAACGAAGCTGAATAATAGATTGTAAAGGAAGGTTAAACCTTCCTTTTTCCTTGTTATAAAGGTGTGTTTTTAGTATAATAAATACGGAAAAGAGGAATTTTAATTATGAAAATTATGTCAGTAAACTGTGGTAGTAGTTCTCTTAAATTCTCTATTTTTGAAATGGAAAATAAAGAACTTATTGCTTCAGGTTATTTTGAAAAAGTAACTATCCCAGGTAGTTTCTTTAATATTAAATTCAATGGTGAAAAGATTCATGAAGATATTGATATGATGAATCATACTGAAGCTGTTGAAATCATGCTTGATAGAATTGTTAAGCTAGGAATCGTTAAAGATTTAAAAGAAATCGAAGCTGTAGGACACAGAGTAGTTCATGGTGGAGATAAATATAATAAATCAGTAGTTATTACTGATGAAGTAATTGAAGACATTGTTAAGTTTAGTGATTTAGCACCTCTTCATAATCCTGCAAACTTACTTGGAATTAAAGCTATTAAAGAAGCTTTACCAGATGTAGTTAATGTTGCAGTATTTGATACAGCTTTCCATCAAACAATGGCTCCTGAAGAATACATTTATCCAGTACCATATGCTTGGTATGAAGATTTAATGGTTAGAAAATATGGTTTCCATGGAACTTCTCATTGCTTTGTTTCTAAACAAATTGAAAGAATTCAAGGAACTAAAGATTACAAAGCAATTATTTGTCATTTAGGATCAGGTGGATCTTTAAGTGCAATTAAGAATGGAGAATCAGTTGATACATCAATGGGATTCACACCACTTCCAGGAATTATGATGGGAACACGTTCAGGAGATATCGACCCATCTATCTTAGGATATGTTGCAAGTAAAGAAAACTTAACTGTTGATGAAGTTACTAATGCATTAAATAAACAATCTGGTTTCTTAGGATTATCTGGTAAATCATCTGACTTTAGAGATGTTTGGGCTGGAGTTGAAGAAGGAAACGAAAGATGCAAATTAGCAGTTGATAAATATGTTAAGACTGTAGTTGATTACATTGCTATGTATTATGTAGAACTTGGTGGAGTTGATGTAATTGCATTTACTGCAGGTTTAGGAGAAAATGCAATTCCAGTTAGAAAGATGATTTGTGAAAGACTTGAATGCTTAGGAGTTAAATTAGATGAAGAAGCTAATAATACTCGTGGAGAAGAAATCAAGATTTCTACTAATGATTCTAAGATTGATGTTTATGTAATTCCAACTAATGAAGAATTAATGATTGCTGAAGATACATATAATTTAATCTAATTTATTTAAAGAATAGAAAGAGGTGTATATGATGAATAATATACACAAACAAGTTTTAAAGAAAATTAAAGAGTTTAATACTATCGTAATTGCAAGACATATCGGACCAGATCCTGATGCAATTACATCTGAAGTAGCTCTAAGAAATATTATTAAATTAAACTTTCCTGATAAGAAAGTATATGCTATTGGTTCTGGAGTATCAAAGTTTAAATGCTTTGGTATTCTAGATAAAATACCTGAAGGTGTAAACTTCAATGATGCATTATATATTATCTTAGATGTTCCAAGATTTGATAGAGTAGACGGACCTAAAAAAGAAGATTTTAAATATACAATTAAGATAGATCATCATCCTTGCGAAGAAAAAGTATGTGATCTAGAAATCGTTGATGATACTGCTGCTTCTTGTACTCAAATGATTACTGAATTTGCTTTAGAAACTAAATTAAAAATGAATAAAGAAATCGCTGAGACATTATATGCTGGTATCATTGCTGATAGTGATAGATTCCTACTATCTTATACAAGTCCTAAAACTTTATACTTATCAGCTATGCTTATGGAAAAGTATAAAATTGAACTTATGCCAATTTATAATAAGCTTTATGAACGTCCATTGAAGGAAAGAAAGTTTGAATCATTCTTAATAACTAATTTAAAAGTTACTTCAAATGGATTTGGATATATCAAAATTACAAATAGTTTAATTAAAGAGTTTGATGTAGATTCATCAACAGCATCTAATATGATAAATGATTTAAACTTCATTAAAGAATTAAAATGTTGGGCTTTCTCAAGTTATGATGAAAACTCTAAAATATATAAAATTAATATAAGAAGTAGAAATATTTCTATTAATCAAGTTGCAGAAAAATTTAATGGTGGAGGACACAAGTTTGCTAGTGGTGCTCGCCTTAAAGATGAAGAAATGGTGGATGCATTATTTAATGCACTTGATGAAGAATGTGCTAAATATAAGGATGAGTAATACTCATCTTTTTCATTAATATATTGAAATAATATTTATTTATTATAAAATATATGTAGAGGAAGCATTATCAACTTAATGCTATCTCACAAAGTGGTATAGCATCAGTTATGGACTGATGCTTTTTTTGTTAACCAAAACCCCCTTCAAAAGTTTTGTTAAGTATCTAAGGTTTACTTATATACAATTAGCAAAATAATAATTATAAGTAATATAAGAATTAGAAAATCCTTTTTACTCACAACTACCACCTCACTTTCTTTGCTAGAGTAAGTGAGATAACATGCAGAATAATACTGTCCTCTAATATATATTTACACGGTCAAAGTCGATTTTACTTAAAATTTATTGTAAAAATAATTGATATCTTGCAAATTTTTTAAAATATAATAAAATGTATGTAGAGGAAGCATTATCAACTTAATGCTATCTCGAAGTTTCGAGAGCATCAGTTATGGACTGATGCTTTTTTTGTTAACCAAAACCCCCTTCAAAAGTTTTGTTAAGTATCTAAGGTTTACTTATATACAATTAGCAA
>JAILLM010000033.1 GCA_024693165.1 Bacilli bacterium
CTCTCACCAGCAGGTATAGCTACAGGTAAAGTAGATGATTGAATAGTAGTACCATTTGAAGAAGTATTATTAGCAGTTATTGTATAAAATAAACTACCTTCTCCATATGTATATACTGATTATTCTACTTATATAAATATACTTCCAACTATAGCTAATTTATTTGATTTAAAATATGAGTCTAGATTATATATGGGTGAAGATTTATTTAGTGAAGATTATCAATCTATAGCTATATTCCCAGATGGTTCATGGAAGAATGAATATGCATTCTATAATGGTGCAACTGGAAAGATAAGTTATTATTCTTCATTTGAATATACAGTTGAAGAATTACAAAGAATTAACAATGATGTTAGTTTAAAGATTAAGGGCTCTACAATGGCTGTAACATCTAATTACTTTAGTTATTTAAAAGATAGAATAGATGCTAGGGTGGAAGAGTTAGATCAATTAAAAGAAAATGCATGTTTATTACATGAAAATGTAGTTTACTATAATGAAACTGATGATTGTGATGATAAAAATGAAAAAGAAAAAGAAGTAATTAGTGAATAATTACTTCTTTTTCTTTGGAACTAAAGATCTTACTTTTTGTTCAAAATACTTTTCTTCCTCTTGTTTATTTAATTTTAAATCTTTAAAGTTTATTGGAGTTCCTATATTAACTTCTAGTTTATGGAATGGTTTATATGAACCAGTAATACCAACTGGAACTAATACTGTATTACACATTTTAGCAATTCTTGGAATTCCTGGTTTAAATGGAACATAAACATCTACAGGATGAGTCATTCCTTCTGGAAAAATAACTACTTTTTCACCTGATCTTAAGAGTGCAATTGCAGTTCCAATAGCTCCTTGGTTTTTTCTTTGATCATTTCCTGATGGATCTACTTCAAAAGTACCTACTTTTTTAAATAACCTTTTTCCTAGTTTAGTATAATATAATTTTTGATCAACCATAAATCTTAAATTATGTTTGGTTACTGCAATAAGTAACCATGAATCTAAGATATTTAAGTGGTTAGCTGATAAAAGATAATTCTCATCTTTTGGAATATTTTCGATTCCATTAATTTGTATTCTATAAAATAGTTTCATCCATAATAGAACAAATTTTTTAAATTTTACATAAAATTTATAATCATATTCTTTATTTGCTTCTTCTAAGTAATTCTTTCTTTCCATAATCCCCCAACTTTCTTAAGAATGTATTATAGCAAAGTAATTTAAAATTGACAAATAAAACGTTTCTAAACTATAATTTATATAGGAGGGTATTATGGAAAAGAAGGATAATAAAAAGAAAACTACTAATACTTCAAAAGTTAAAAAAATAACTAAAAAAGAAGTTAAAGAAGTAGTTTCTAAAAAGGATGAAATTAAAGTTCCTGAAGAAGAAATTATCATCAAAAAAATCACAGAGAAAAAAGAAAGAAAAATTAAAGTTAATAGAAGAGATATAATTGTTGCAGTTGTATTCTTTATTATTGGAGCTGTACTTGCTTTCTTCTTATTTAAGAAAGCGCCTAAATTAAAAAATGGTGAACAAGTTGCTGTTTCAATTGATAAATACAAAGTTACTGAACAAGATATCTATAATGATATTAGAGAAAATAATGGTTTAAACTCAGCTTTAAGAAAAATCGATTTAGCTATCGCTAAAAAGTTCTATAATGGTTCAAAAGATGAAGAAGCTAAAACTCAATCACAAGAACAAGCTGAAACTTATATTAAACAATATACTAATTATGGATATAATGAAGAACAATTCTTAGCTTACTATGGATTCTCTTCTAAAGAAGCTTTCATTGAATATTTAACTGGTGATTACATTTTAAATCAATTCTTTGAAGATAAGATTAAAGAAAGTGTAACTGAAGATCAAGTTAATGAATACTATGAAAAATATGGTATTGGCAAAAAAGTAGTTTATATTTTCTCAGAAAAAGATTCTACTGAAAACTTAGATAAAGTTAGAAGTTCATTAAAGAAAGGAACTTCTGTTGAAAAAGTTGCTTCTAAATATGAAAAGAATGGTTCAGTTGTAGTTAATTCAAAAGTTGAAGTAAACTATAGTTCACTTTCTTCTTATAGTGATGATGTTGCTTCTTATATTAAGAAAACTAATGCTAGTTCATATTCAAAAGTATTTACTGATAGTACATTAGGTAATGTATTCGTTTATGTAGATACTGCTGAAGATACTCCATCATTAGATAGTATTAAAGATGATATTATTACTGCTATAGTTGAAAAGAAGAAAACAGATGATGGTGAATTATATTACAAAACTTTCATTGAAGAAAGAAAGAAAAATAATATTAAGTTCTATGATGATGCATATTCTAAACAATATGATGAATATGTTGAATCACATACAAAAAGCCAAGATAATAAATAGGAAGAAAATACCAAGTAATTGGTATTTTTTTATGTTATAATATTTAGGTAAAGGTGATGATTATAATGACAAAAATTAAAGAAGTATTTGCAAGAGAAATTATAGACTCAAGAGGTAATCCAACTGTTGAAGTTGATGTTACTTTAGAAAATGGAATTAAAGGTAGAGCAGCTGTTCCTAGTGGTGCTTCTACTGGTGAAAGAGAAGCTTTAGAATTAAGAGATGGTGATTCATCTAGATTCATGGGTAAAGGTGTTTTACAAGCTGTAAAAAATGTTAATGAAGAATTAAGAAATGTAGTTATTGGTATGGATGCTAATGATCAAAAAGCTGTTGATGAAGCTATGATTAATGCTGATGGTACAGAATTTAAATCTAAATATGGTGCTAATGCTATTTTAGGTATTTCACTAGCTGTTGCTAAGGCTGCTGCTGAAGATGCAGGATTACCATTATATAAGTATTTAAATAGTGAAGGTAATACTTTACCAGTTCCTATGATGAACGTTTTAAATGGTGGAGCTCATGCTGATTCTTCAGTTGATTTCCAAGAATATATGATTATGCCAGTTGGTGCTAGAAATATTCATGAAGCTATTAGAATGGGTGCTGAAATATTCCACAATCTAAAGAAATTATTAAAGAATGATGGACAAGTTACTTCAGTAGGAGATGAAGGTGGATTTGCTCCTAATTTAAAAGACAATGAAGAACCGCTTAAATATATTGTTCGCGCTATTGAAGCATCTGGTTATAAACCAGGAGAACAAGTTAAGATTGCAATGGATGTTGCAGCTTCTGAATTCTATAATCCTGAAACAGGATGCTATGATTTAGTTAAATCTGGTCAAGGAACTAAAAATACTGATGAAATGATTGATTGGTTAGAAGAACTTGTTAATAAATATCCAATAATTTCTATAGAAGATGGTTTAGGAGAAAGAGATTGGGATGGATGGAAAAAACTTACTGAAAGACTTTCTAATAGAATTCAATTAGTAGGTGATGATTTATTTGTTACAAATCCAAAAATATTTAAAGAGGGAATTGATAAAGGGGTAGCTAATTCAATTTTAATTAAGTTAAATCAAATCGGTACCTTAACTGAAACAATTGAATCTATTAATTTAGCTAAAGCTAATGGTTATACTGCGGTTGTTTCTCACAGATCAGGTGAAACAGAAGATACAACTTTAGCACATGTTGCTGTTGCATTTAATACTGGAGAAATTAAAACTGGTTCTATGAGTAGAACTGATAGAATTTGTAAGTATAATGAACTTATGAGAATTGAAGAAGAATTAGGAGATAATGCTAAATACTTAGGTATTAATGCATTTACTAGTATTAAATAATGAATCCGTTTAAAAAACGTGGTACCGGAAAATTAATTATAAAAGGACATGATAAAAATCCATTTGTTAAGTTTTGGAATTGGGGTTGGGGTGTTTATTACTCTGACACCGAACTTTGGAATTACGTTATAGTTGGTGCATTAACTACAGTTGTAGCTTTAGGAACTAAATTTGGATTATTAGCTACATGCTTAGATCAAAAGAATGGTTTAGAATTACAAATTGCAGAAATCATTTCATGGTTAGTTGCATTAATATTTGCTTATGTTGCTAACAAGTTATTTGTATTTAAAGTAAAAGGAAGCAATATAATTAAAGAATTTTTATCATTTACAAGTGGTAGAGTATTCACTCAAACACTTCAAATGTTAATTATGTGGGGATTTGTAACAAGATTAAAACTTGATAGTAATGCTTGGGTTATATTCTGGTCATTAGTTTGCCAAGTAATGCAAATTGTATTTAATTACGTTATTTCAAAATTATTTGTATTTAAGAAAAAATAAAAACTCATCAAATGATGAGTTTTTTTTGTTAAGCTTCTATAAAATCTTGAACTGATGAATAATTAGCTTGAGTATTATTTACTTCTTGAGCTATTGAATCAAAATTAATTGAATTAAAATCATTAACTGTATTATAAGTATTAGTTTCTGTTTTTTCTTCAACTTTTGGTTCGATAGTTTCTTGTTTAGCTACAGTTACTTGATAATCTTTTTCAATGATTTCATTCATTTCATTTAGATTAGCAACAATACTATCAATTTCAGTGGCATTTAAACTATAATCTAATAGTTTTTCAATGAAATTTAAATTATCTAAATATATTGCTGTTTCAGCTCTATAAATTGAGTATTCTGCAGTTCTTTCTCTAAAAATCTTTTCTTCGAAAGCTTTAATGTTTTCTCTTGTTTTATTAATTAAAGTAACTAATGATTCTTTATCCATAATTACACCTCGTATCATTAAATAAAGTATAGCAAATTCTTAATCTCAAGTAAATGATAATAAATTATTAGCATATTCTT
>JAILLM010000151.1 GCA_024693165.1 Bacilli bacterium
TTCACAAATGAAATATATATTAAATGAAACTCCAGTAAAAACAACTAATGGATTTAAAATTAATAATATCAGTTTTGATTTAGATATTCAATTATACAATCATTCTTTAAAACTTCATACTTTTTAACAATTATATTTAATTCGTAATCAAGAGTTTCTTCAAGTTCTATCTTAGAAGACTCTTTTTTATTTACTTTATTAATTGAAATGTCAATTTTATCCATTTCTTCACAAGTGATGTTAATAATATTTAATTTATAAACAATAGGAATATCTAAATCAACACTGATATTATTAATTTTAAATCCATTAGTTGTTTTTACTGGAGTTTCATTTAATATATATTTCATTTGTGCACCTCCTAACCAATGGTTCCTTCTAATTCTAAGTTGATAAGTCTATTCATTTCAACAGCATATTCAACTGGGAATGATTTAGAAATAGGTTCAGCAAATCCTCTAACTATTAATGCTTTAGCTTCTTCTTCAGACAAACCTCTAGACATTAAATAGAATATTGCTTTATCAGATATCTTTCCAATTGTAGCTTCATGAGCAAATGTAACTTCATCAGTTTCAAGTCTATTAACAGGAATTGTATCTGATCTAGATTCAGAATCTAACATTAATGATTCACAATTAAGATTTAATTTAGAATTCTTAGCATTTTTTTTAACCCAAGCATCACTTCTAAACGTACAAATACCACCATCTTTAGAAATGGATTTAGAATTAACTACAGTTGAAGTATTCTTAGCATTATGAATAACTTTTAAACCGGTATCTAAGTTTTGTCCTTTACCTGCGAATGATATCGCAGTAAATTCACAAGTTGCATTTTCACCATTAAGAACACTTAATGGATATAACATAGATACTTTTGATCCAAATGAACCCATAATCCATTCGATTTTACCATTTTTACCAACAAAACACTTCTTAGTATTTAGGTTTAACATATTTTTAGACCAGTTTTCAATTGTAGAAAATCTAAGATATGCATCATCATTAACAAATAATTCAACACAACCAGCATGAATATTTAATTCATTATAACCAGGAGCAGAACATCCTTCGATAAATTGAAGTTCTGCACCTTCATCAACCACGATTAATGTATGTTCAAATTGTCCAGCACCTGGAGCGTTAAGTCTAAAGTATGATTGTAAAGGAATATCTAATTTAACTCCTTTAGGCACATATATAAATGATCCACCTGAGAATAGGGCATAATGTAATGCGATATACTTGTGATCATTTAAAGGGACTGCTTTTGAAAAGTATTTCTTAACTAGTTCAGGATATTCTTTAATAGCTGTATCAAAATCAGTGTAGATGACTCCTAATTTTTCAACTTTTTCTGAAAGGTTATGATATACAGCTTCAGAATCATATTGAGCACCAACACCTGCAAGTGATTGTTTTTCAGCTTCAGGAATACCTAATTTATCAAATACATTTCTAATATCTTCAGGAACATCATCCCAAGTCATTTGTTTTTTAGTTTCAGGTTTGATATAAGTAGCAATTTTATTTATATCAAGTTCAGTAAGTTCAGGGCCCCAATCTGGATTATTAAGTTCATTAAAAGTCTTTAAAGCTTTTAATCTAATATCTAAAACCCAATCAGGTTCTTCTTTTTCTTTTGATATAAGTCTTACAACATCTTCTGAAATACCAATACCTTTTTTTAGATATCTAGTTTCAGTTTTAATATTATAAATATTTTCATCTATATTATCGATTCTAGTTTTCATTCTTTAATCCTTCGATAATTTCTTTATATCCTTCTTTATCAATTCTATCAGCTAAAGAAGCATCTCCACTTAGAACAATCTTTCCATCAACTAAAACATGAACATAATCTACATCTAAATTCTTAAGTAATTTAGTAGAGTGAGTAATAATAATTACTGAATTATTATCGTTTTTAAATAAATTAATGCCGTTAGACACTATATTTATAGCATCTACGTCTAATCCTGAATCAGTTTCATCAAGAATCGCTAACTTAGGATTTAATATTAACATTTGAAGTATTTCGTTCTTTTTCTTTTCACCACCAGAGAATCCAACATTTAAATCTCTAGTAGTATATTTAGTAGGTATACTAAGTTTATTCATATAGTCTTCAACTTCTTTAGAGAAATTATAAAGGTTTAATTTTTCGTCACTAACATTTTGTTTAGCACTCTTAAGAAATTGTGCTACTGTGATACCAGGAATTTCTTCTGGAGTTTGGAATGACATAAATACTCCAGCTTTAGCGATATTATTAACTTTTTCATTTGTAATATCTTTTCCATCAAATTTAATAGATCCTTCAGTCTTTTCATATTCTGGATTATTAAATATTGTATTAGCTAAAGTAGATTTACCAGCTCCATTAGGTCCCATGATTACATGTATTTCACCATAATTGACTGTTAAATCTAATCCTTTAAGTATTTGTTTATCTAAATCTTTAACTTTAGTATGTATATTTTTAATTTCTAATAATTTCTTCATAATTCCTCCTTATAATAAATCCTTAAGTGTTTTATTATCAAAGAATTCATTTAAAGTGTTATCTAAATCACACCATAACTTCTTTGATATACAAGTATCCTTCTTAGTACAATTATTATCACAATCAACTGTCTTAATAGGTCCTTCGCTAGCTTTAATGATTTCAAGAACCGAATATTCTTCAGGACTCTTATTTAATCTATAACCACCACTAGAGCCTCTAAGTGCCTCAACTAACTTAGCTTTAGTTAAAAGTGCCATAATCTTTTCTAAGTATTTTAATGAAATATCTTCTTTTTCAGATATTTCTTTTAAAGTAATATAATTATTTGATTCATAATTCTTGGCAAGATATATCATTATAATTAATGCATATCTACCTCTTGTAGAAATCTTCATAAAATCACCAAAAATATTATACTACCATTTTGGTAGGAATTACAATAAAAAAGAAAACTTCTTAACGAAGTCCTCTTCTTACTTGTCTAGTACCATTTTCAATATTATCACTTGTAAATCCATAATGTTTAGTTTCAAGTGTTAATGGATGAATACTATTTCTTTGTTTAATTTTATTATTTAAATAGTATAATTGATCTTCAGCTCTATTTAAATGGAAATTTATCCATGCATTAATAGCATCATTAGTTTTATGTTCTAGATTAAATTCAACGTTATTAAATCTTTTATTAAATACTGGACTGTATTCAAGAACTCTAGAAGCCAAATTAACTGGACTTAATTTTAAATTAGTTCCATATAATTCATTAATTCTATCTGTGAATTTAAGATTTTGAATAGCTCTAGCAGTTCTTTTGTTTGCATCTTTAAATGGTTGTATTTTAGATATTAATAAATTAAGAATAATACCAGCTATATATGGATTATCACTACAATCATATGAATATTCATCTTTAAATACTTTTATAACTTCAGCCATATACTTAGGAACATCCTTAGCATATGGGCCATATCCATTTACATACTCATTACCATAAATATCTACTGAACCCATTCTATTTTCATTATCTCTATATTCATTAGGACATTCAGGATATAAAATCTTATGAATCTTTTTAATACCTTCTTCAGTAATGGTATTCTTATTATAAATAAGATTATTATCTAATAATTCCTTAGAACTAATATTACTTCTTTCATTTAAGTTGTTGAAAACTATAAAGTTATTTTCAACTCTTCTTGAATAGTCATCAACTTCTTCATCACTATAACCTTCGAAGTTTTTAAATAACACATAAGTACTATCAGTAATATCTTCTAATTGGAATTTAACACTATCACTAATTTTAATATTTTTAAGATATTCTTCTAATTCAAAATAGTCATATCTTTTAATTCCATCTTTCACTTTTGTTCCCATATTTATCACCAATGTGTAGTATACTACCAAACTTTATAGTTATAGTCAAATTAATATTTAGCTCTTATTGTAAAATAATTGTTTATTAAATATACTTATTATAAGGAGAGTATATGGAAGGTATAAAGTTTTTCTTGGCAATTTTACCAGTATTTGTTTTTGCTTTATATGTATATATACATGATAAAGAAAAAGAACCTACTGATCTTTTAATATCATCATTTATATTTGGAATACTTATAGCCATTCCATGTATATATGTTGAAGGCGCTTTAACATCAGCTTTTTCATTTTTACAAAAATCATATATAACAAGTTTTATATATGTATTCTTAACAATTGCATTAGTAGAAGAAGGTTATAAATTTTTAGCATCTTATATAGTTTATTATCCAAATAAGAATGTTAATTATACATTTGATATGATTGTTTATACATCATTTCTTGGTTTAGGATTTTCATTCTTTGAAAATATTGTTTATTTAAAAACAGTGACATTATCAGCAATAATCTTAAGAGCATTCACAGCAGTCCCAGTACACTTATCATGTGGAATAGTAATGGGTTATTTCTTATCTCAAATGAAATCTAGTAAAAAGGGTAGTTGGAAGATAACTCTAAAAGCAATATTTATTCCTGTATTAATTCATACATTCTATAATTATTATTTAATATACATAACAAACATATTTAAAAGGATACTTGATCCAACTAAAGCAGTAATTGTTACTTATTCTTTGCTAGTATTAATTCTTGGATGTTTATTTCTAATGGTTCATTATGTATTATATAAATCTTCAGTTGAAGATAAAAAAATAAAGACTACTAAGTAGTCTTTTATTATTCCCAATAATCTGTATAAGCTCCATCTTCTGAATAGAAATCAGAAAGAGTTGCTACATAACTATAAGTGTTTTCTTTATAAAGGTCAGAATTTCTATCAACATAATTCTTTTTATTAATTCTAAGTCCTTTATTTAGTGATTCGGCAATATAGATGTATTTATCATCTTTACCAGCTATTAAAGCAATGTGACCATTCCATCCAATTATGTCACCAACTTTATATTTATTTGAATTCATAAATTCGTATGTAATAGTATGATGTGGACCTAAATCACTTAAATCAAATCCTTGTTCATTAAATCCTGAACCAAAGTCTCCGACATCTTTACCACTATTTAAGAATGCCCAAGAAACAAATCCAGAGCAATCAAGACCATTTGGATATAAACCACCAATAGTCCATCCATATAAATCATCATAGTTTGGTAATCCACAACCCCACATTTGAGGTTTGCAATGACTCTTCTTTAAATCAGCATATTTATTTTCGCTTAAATATAAGCCTTTGTGGTAGTATCTTCCTTCGCCATCAACATATCTTTGACCACTTGTGTTATTAAGTCTTCCGTGTTCAAAGAAGTAAGGTACTTTATATTTAAAGTTTAATGTAATAAATCTAATAACTTGAAGTAGGGCAGCTCTAGTACCTTCACCCTCAGCTTGTACCCTAGAATCTAATATTTTATCTAAAAGAGAAGCTTCTTCTTCAGTATAAGCATGACAAGGAACTGTCTTTTTTTTATCATCTAATTCTTGTTTTCTAATTAAATCAGTAACAGTAACAGTAGTTTCATCACTTACACCATTTATATATGAAACTTTTACTTTTGTAGATCCAACATTTTTACCAGTAATCTTACCATCAACAATTTCTACAATTGATGGATCTTCACTTTCCCAAGTTAATGTATAATCTTTAAGACTACCAACAATTGAAACATTAGCTCTTAGGTTATAAGCTTCATCAGGAGCTAAGTAATAATCATGAGTATTTAATTCTATATTACTTATATCATTAATAGATACTTCGATTGGTTTTTCACTATTTGTTAAGAAGTTTTTAACTTTGATAATAAACTCACCATCTTTAACAGGGAATGAGCATTTATTATCTACTGGTTTAATCCAATCTAATCCATTAATAGTACATGATGAGAATGTATCAGTATTCTTAAGACTGATAGTTAATGTCTTTGATAAATCATCGTTTAAATTGCTATATGAAATATTTTCAATACTAATAGGTCTGCTTAAGAAAAAACAAACCGTTACTGAAATACTTCCAAAGAGAACTATTATTATTCCTATCATTATTTTTTTCATATATAACTCACCTAGATTAATTATAAAATATTTCCAAAAAAATAACTACAAGATATTTCAACTTGTAGTTAATTGTTTTACTAAAAACCGTGACTTCCACCAGAACTATGGAATCCACCGCCACCTCCGCCAGAGTGACCACCGCCACCACCGGATGAACTGCTTGATTGTGGACTATAAACTCTTCTAGTTCCATTAGGTCTAATCATTATATCTTTAATATCAACATTTCTGTTTATACCATTCATTATTTCTTTATTAGAAGCTTTCTTAATTGAAGAAGAACTTAACACATAAATATATAAAATGAATGAAGATATTGAAAATGCTAGGATTGCATTTGAAGCAATTTTCATTGGTTCAAATATAGATTCTCCAGTTATAACTGTATAACATTGATTAAATACATTTTTAGCACAAGTATAATAATCTCCTTTTGAAGCATATCTATATACATTAGCTAGTATTGAATCAACTTTATTACTACTTATTAAATCAACACTCGCTTGAGTAGAAAATGCTCTAATAGTTAATTGTCTTGTTTGCATATTAATCATAAATATTACACCATTTGTTTCACCAAAGTTAGAAACATAGAAGTTAGTTGCAATAGTTGTTTCACTTCCTGCATCACTAGAAATAGATAAGAAACCTATATTTCCATAAGGAGCAAGTTTTTCCATATCACTAAATAGTAATTCTTCTTCACTACTAGTTAGTAATTCTTTTTTATCATCTATAAATAGTTTATATGAAGTACCTTCAACTTCTTTTATTTGAATGGTTGTACTTTTAGATCCTACAGAGACAGAACTACTTTCACCATATGAATAAGAACTTCTTGAAGTAGATCTTGTAGATCTAGAAGTTGTAGACCTTGAAGTACTTGGTGTTGAAGTAGTAGATGTAGAACTATTAGCTTTAGCAGTTGAAGTAACAGTTTCATCAGTATTATTTACTACTTCTCCATATGCATGTACCTCAGTAGTGATGAATAAACATAAAACTAATATTAAATATTTAAATCTATTCATTTTCATCACCACCTCTTTTATTTAATTGTGGTAAGGATCTAGCAATAAATGTATTATGCTTTTTAACAACAAATCTAAATATAAATAAGCATACTACTAATGAAAATATTGCAGAACCATAATATAAATCATCATTATAATTTCTAATTAATAATAAGAATCCTGGAATTAATGCAGTTAAGAAAATATATAAACCAAATCCTTTAATTTTTTTAGGCGTATTATTTGATTCTTTCTTCTTTTCTATCGAAGTAGCAATCTTTTCTTTAATTGCTTCAGGATTTTGTATGTCTACTTGAGAAAGATTTTTAAAATTAAATCCTTCATCATTAACATGATTTTCTTTATCATTTATCTTTTTAATATCTATAGCTTGAATAATAAATCCAACTAATAGAATTATTAAACTTGCAATAGCTATTTCTTGTGCAGTAATAGTAGCAAATGATTGTAAAATAAAGAAAATAGGTACAGCAAGTAATAATGAACTGAATAAATACTTTTTATAATCTACGGGAATATCAACTGCAGACTTACCATTTTGTCCATTAATAATTGCATAATGAATTCTATCGCCTTTTTTATTTCTAAATGATGCAAAATAAACTGGGAAGAATCCTTTTTTCTTTTCCTTAATATCAGAGGATGTTTTTACATTGGAAATTGAGTAACCATATAACTTTGGATTTGATCTAATAGTATTCTCTAAATCTGTTTTAACCATGCTAGTAGCATTATCATCGTAAATTTTACTATCGATATCACTTGTATCAGCATAATTACCAATTAAGTAGTTATGATTAAATTCTTCGCCTTCTTTAATATCAAAAGGAATTGCTTGACTTACATCATCACCATATCCAGAAGATACATCAAATGATATTCCATCATATTTAGCATCAACTTGTCCAGATATCAAGAACTTATCATATATTATATAATCTCCAGATCTATGAGAATATCTTTCACCATCACATAAAAATTGATCATGAGATTCAATATCATATATTTCATATGGCATAAAAATTCCTCTAAATTTCTTTAGAATAATATCATTTTTAAAATTGTTAGGAGCAAATAAAGATCCTTTAATTTTCTTTAAATACATATCTATTGCTTCATCTTTAGTTTTCTTAAATGGAATTATCAATTTTGGATTTAATACATCCATTTCACTTGCTATTAAAGCTTGTGAATCACAATAACTACAGAATGTAACAGCTGTATCATCAAAAGTAACTAATTGAGCACCACATTGAGAACAAGTGTAACATTTTCCTTTAGTTACACCAGTATCATACTCAGTTGCTTTTCTTTCACTGGCACTTTTTACTTTTCCTATTTCTTCTTTAGGATTAAACTCTGAATCGCAGTATGGACATTTAACGACTTGATCTTTGATGTCAAAGTCTAATTCACCACTACAATGAGGACATTTTATCATATCTATCACCTTATTACATTTTATCAAAAATAGATATTATTATAAATAAAAAACAATTACTTTAAAAGTAATTGTTATCCCATCATAATTACATAAGTGTAATAAATAATAAATATACCTAAGAATGATAATCCTTCACCTTTAGATATCTTTCTATCATTAAATGAGTAGAAGAATAATAGCATTGCACTACCAAGTAATACACATAGGTCAATGGCATTAAAACTCAAATGATTAACACCACCGAATATCGCAATAGGTATACCTATAACTAATCCAATATTAAATATATTAGAACCAACTACATTACCGATAGCTATATCATATTCTCCTTTTCTAGTAGCAGTTACTGAAGTAACAAGTTCAGGTAGAGATGTTCCTAATGCGATTATTGTTAATGAAATCATTTTTTCAGATACACCTAATGCTGCAGCAATCTTTGATGCTGAATCAACAACAAAGTTAGATCCTAAAACAATAGCTACAATACCACCAATAGTAAATAAGAATGCTTTTCCAAGACTCATGTATACTTCATCGGAATCTTCATCAATCTTATGTCTTGCCATACTTATTAAATAATAAATAAATACTAAGAAGAATAAAAGCAATACAAATCCATCACTTCTAGTAAATGAATTAACCATTCCTTTATCAAAAATATTATCTGACATAAGTACTACAAATAATGTTGTAATTAACATAGTAATAGGTAATTCTTTTTTAACTGTATTATTTTTAACAGTTAATGAATGGAATAATGCACTAGTTCCAAGAATTAATAAAATATTTAATATGTTAGAACCAATTACGTTACCAAATACAATATCTTGATTACCAGATATAATAGATTTAATAGATACAGCAAGTTCAGGAGCTGAAGTACCAAAAGCAACAATTGTTAATCCAATTAACATTTTGCTAACTTTAAAGTTTCCAGCAATGCTTGATGCACCATCTACAAAAACATCTGCACCCTTAATTAATATTACAAAACCAATAATAAGTAAAAATATATTTAAAATCATATTTACCTCCATAGAAGAATTATACATTTATAAAAAACAAATGTAAATCTTATAAACTGCGAGGAATCAAAGAAATTGCAAAATATAAAAAATAGGACTTAGGGTACTATAATCTCGCTATTTCTTATAATTTTTGGAATTCATTTATATATTAATTAAAAGTGCTAACTAATAGTTAGTGCTTTTAATTTGCATTCTATATATAAATGTAATAAAATACATTCTCGTCAAGAAGGGATATTTATGGAAAACAAGGTTACATTAAATGAATATGAAAAAATTATCGAAAAATTAAGTAAATTAGTTAAATATTATGATATAGTTTTAGAGGATAATACATATGATATGTTCTTAGCTAATGGAGATAGAATTTATTTAACTTTTCCTAAAGGACATATTGCGCATTTATTAGGTGTTTATACTGAAAAATTAAAAAAAGGAACTAATCCTGAAGATAGTTATAAATTACTTAAAAAACTAATTGATAGTAATCCGTCTTATTTTGATTTAAAGAGAATATTTGGAGAAGATAATGTTGGTGCAATATTCTCAAATTATATAGATCGTAAATTAGAAACATTTGTAGATACATTAAAGGTAAGAACAGATGATATTTATTGTGTTATTAAATATAAAACTGATAGATCATATGCTACTGGTGAAAATACACAAAATTCAGATTATTTCATTATAAGACAACATGATAAAAAATATTCTGCTTTAGGTATTTGTAAAGGTGATGGATATAATAATTATTTACCAGTAACTTTAAGATTATTTGAAGATGAAGAAGAATTAAAACAATTCTTAGAAAAAATTGCTAAACATCAAGAAATTACATATCCTACATTATTAAAAATTGTTAATGAACCTAAATCATATAATAATACAGTTTACTCAACACAAGATGATAAACTTGAATTATCAGGAAGATTAATTAAATTAGGTAAAGAATTCGAAGCAATACCATCTAATACAAGTGATTCAAAATATATTATTGAAAAAGCTATTGATGGAAAACAAAGAAGATTTAATAATTATTCAATTTTAAAAAATATCACTGAATGTATTAAAGAAGGAACGTTTATTGATAAAAAAGCAATGGCAGCAACATTTACAGATAATTCAATGCCAAGTGATATTTCAGAATTAATAGATGCATCAAATGATATTATTTGTTCTAACTATACACATGAAAATTATGAAATAGATGGTTATTCACAAGTGAAAAACGAAAATATTGCATTACAATCTGAGCTAGAAGCATTAAAACTTACTTTAGCTGAAAGAGATGCATTAATATCATCACTTCAAGATGAAAAGACTCAATTAATTGAAAAAAATGAAAAACAAAACGAAAAACTTAATATATATAATGAAGCCTTTGAAAAAGTTAGAGGTATGTAAAAGTAGATAATTTTATCTACTTTTTTTAATTCTTATATTATAATTTAATTATATTAAGTAAAGGAGTGAGAAAATGAAAAAAACAGGACTTATAGTAGTAGGAGTAATAGTAGCAGTACTAGTTATATTAATTAGCTGGTATGTATCTACTTATAACTCAATTATTACACTAGAAGAAAAAGTTGATACAGAATATTCAAATATTAATGTAGCACTAGAAAGAAGAGCAGATTTAATTCCAAATCTTGTTAATACTGTTAAAGGTTATATGTCTCATGAAGAGAGTATAATCAATAGTATTACTGAAGCTAGAGAAAATTTAGTTAATGCAAAATCTGTAACCGATAAAGCTCAAGCTAATGAAAAATTAACATCAGCTTTAAATAGTTTAAATGTAATTGTTGAAAACTATCCAGATTTAAAAGCTAATACTACATTTATTCAATTACAAGATGAATTAGCTGGTACTGAAAATAGAATTGCTACTGCAAGAAGAGACTACAATAATGTAGTTAAAGATTATAATACTAAGATTAAAACTATTCCTTCTTCAATCGTAGCTTCTATGATGGGTAAAACTAGTAAAGATTATTTCCAAGTAGAAAATGAAGAAAAAACTACTGTACCACAAGTCAACTTTAACTAGTTAAGGTGTGTATGAAAAAGATAATTACAATACTTGTAAGTTTATTCTTATGCATAACTCATGCTTATGCATTAGTTGAACCAACAAGTGATTTTTACATTAATGATTATGCAAACATTTTAAGTGAAGAAACTGAACAGTATATTCAAGAAAACAGTGTATCACTTGCTAATGCTACCACTGCACAAATTGTAGTAGTAACAGTTCCAAGTTTAAATGGAGTTTCACTAGAAGAATATGCAACCCAACTATTTAGATACTTTGGAATAGGTGATAAAGAAAAGAATAATGGATTGTTAATTCTAATCGCCTTAGAAGAAAGAAAATCTAGAATAGAAGTAGGGTATGGACTTGAAGGAATATTACCAGATGGTAAAACAGGTAGAATTCAAGATGAATATATGATTCCATATTTTAAAAATGATAACTTTAACGATGGAATATTAAATGGTTATAAAGCTTTGTTTAAAGAAGTGGCTACAGAATATAATTATGATTCTAGTCAAGTTAATCCAGTTGCTTATGAAGAAGATGAAGATGACTTTCTAACATTCATAGCATTGTTACTTATAT
Organism: Bacilli bacterium; assembly: GCA_024693165.1. GTDB lineage: Bacteria > Bacillota_I > Bacilli_A > RF39 > UBA660 > UBA6985. Next base: position 12,190 of record JAILLM010000151.1, read on the forward strand.
TTAAAATTTTTTATACAATTATTGTATTTGGGATAGATCTAGATACATTGAAATCAAAATTAATTCAATTTGCTATTTTGGAAACTATGACATCAGGAATTACATTTGGTAGTTATCAATATGCAGGCGAAGCAGGATTTATGCTTTTGGTAGTAGGAACATTATTTAATTTATTAGCAGTACTTGTTCATCTTGATACCGGAGGATCATCTGGTGGATATTATTCATCTCGAGGTAGTAGTTTTGGTAGCTCATTCGGCGGTGGAGGATACCATGGTGGTGGAGGATCATCCGGTGGTGGAGGTTCTTCAAGAAGTTTCTAATAAAGTAAAACACTAACAATTGTTAGTGTTTTTAAATGTTGTAATAATCTTTAATAAAAGTAATAATATCAGAATTATTTTCTTTTACTTTTTCATCTTTAAGTAATTCATCTAAAGTGAAATATTCACCTTCAATATCAGCATCAACTTCATAAAAGCAATGATGATATGTTCTATTTTCATTGTGAGATACCGAATATTTATCATGAACTTTATCAAATAAGAATTTTACTTTATCAGTATTATATTTATTTTTAATTTCTTCGATATCATTACCTTTAATGTTTGGAAATAAATACATTTCCCATCTTTCATCATAGTAATTTAAAAATTCAT